>JBEGUE010000059.1:0-3382 GCA_041179045.1 Pseudomonadota bacterium | reverse complement strand
AGCCATTAGAGCTACCCACATCCATAAACTCAATAAAACGCAGTGTTACACCGCTGCCTTTGAAATGCTTGGCCATGCCAATAATCTCTTGATCGTTTGTACCCTTCTTAACCACCATATTCACTTTGAGATTAGTGAAGCCTGCCTCTTGAGCTGCTGCAATTCCATCAAGCACATCGGTAACTGGAAAATCGACATCATTCATTTTTTTGAAGACATCATCATTTAGACCATCAAGGCTGATGGTGAGGCGATGCAAACCTGCGGCTTTTAATGCAGCCGCCTTCTTGCGCAAAATACTGCCATTCGTGGTCAAGGTGAGATCAAGAGGCTGATCTGCTGTGGTGCGAATTTTCGCTAGCATCTCAATCAACACTTCGAGATTTTTGCGGAGTAAAGGCTCGCCACCAGTGAGACGAATTTTTTCTACACCCAATGATGCAAAGATGGTTGTTAAGCGAGTGATCTCTTCAAAGCTCAGCAATTCATCATGAGAGAGATAGGGATAATCTTTATCGAAGATTTCCTTAGGCATGCAATAGGTGCAGCGGAAATTACAGCGATCAGTAACGGAGATGCGTAAATCTCGTAGCGGGCGTCCGCGGGTATCTGTAGTTGAGGCATTCGTAGCCAAGAGCTGCCCTGGTATGGACGGCGTCAAGCCTTTACCTTCATCTAAACGTATGGGGATAACTTTTTCAACCATGCGTAATTATGGCCGTGAAACCGTGTTTCTGCCAAACTGCCAAATATCCTTTTGGGATAAATAGCAGTTTGGAGAAATTGGATTAAACCGTTTTTTCTTGGCCGCCGGTTTCAACTAAAACCATCGGACCATTTTGCAAGCTAACAGGTGCTTTTGGAGTCCTACCTGTTGGCAGAATTTCTGGTTCGGCTTTGATTTGCGATTGCGCTTCTTGGTGCTTGCCAGAATCTGTTGCTACCCAGACCATTCCGGCAGATTGAACTACGCTAAGCAATGGAGTCTCCTCAAGTGCCTGGAAGGCAACCTTAGGTAGCTCAGGCATTGGCTTGGCGATCACTTCAATTGATGGAGCTGGTGCAGCTACTGGAGCAGCGTTATCAGTGCGATTGCTTTGACGTGGTGCACGTTGCTCTCTCGGCTCTCTGGGAGCACGAGGCGTACGGTCTTTCACTTCCTTGGAAGCTACAGGTACAACTGCGTTTCCAAAGCTTTGGGCAAGGTTCTGAATTGGCATTGAAGCAGATGCTCCAGCCATACCTACTGGTGGGCCTGAGAATGAAGTCGCTACTGCAACAACAGACGCAATTGCTGCATCACCATTGGACTCAGTGCGCTCGCCGCGTTGACCACGACCACGACCACGACGGTTACGACCACGACCACGACGCTCTTCGCCATCTGCGCTAGGAGTTGCATCAGTTCCAGGAGCAGCTTCAGTAGCTGGAGTTACCGCAGCTTGATTTTCTGGTTTTGGATTGTTCTGGTTGCGATTATTGCCATTACGGTTACGACCGTCTTGACGGCCTCTACCTGAGCCTGCCTCGCGTGGTGCATTTGCACCTTCAGTGCTTGCCGCACCTTCGGCTGGACGCTCAGCGCGATCGTTACGCTCGCCACGACGACCACGATTACGGTTGTTGCCGTTGCGATTGTTTTGATTACGACCACGTGGTGCGCTAGGAGTAGGTTGTGCTTCTGGTTTAGGTGCTGAAGAGAATAGGCTCTTAATGAATCCGAAGAATCCACCAGTGCTAGCAGTTTCTGTAGTTGCCTTTTCAGTACGTGCAGGACGTGGCTGACTGACTGGCGCTGGTGCATTTGGCGTAATACCTTTGACAGCAGCTTCAGGGCGAACTTTAACGTCTGCATCTTTACGACTTACAGCGGTATCTGTTTCGAGTTCACGTGCAGCCTCTTCAGCCATTACGTAGCTGGCTTTTTGATCATCAAGACGTGGGTCATCATGACGTAAACGCTCAAGCTTGTAATGTGGTGTTTCTAAATGCTTGTTAGGAACCATCAAGACATTCACTTTGAAGCGTGACTCAATCTTGATAACTTCAGCGCGCTTCTCATTGAGCAAGAACGCAGCCACTTCGACTGGAACTTGCGTATGAATAGCGGCAGTATTTTCTTTCATTGCCTCTTCTTGGATGATGCGCAAGACTTGCAATGCAGATGATTCGGTATCGCGGATATGGCCTGTGCCGTTACAACGTGGGCAGGTTACATGACTACCTTCAGAGAGAGCAGGGCGTAAACGCTGACGGGACATCTCCATCAAGCCAAACTTGGAGATCTTGCCCATCTGAACACGAGCACGGTCATGACGCAGAGCATCGCGAAGGCGATTCTCAACATCTTTTTGTGCCTTGCTAGATTCCATATCAATGAAGTCGATCACGATCAAGCCACCCAAGTCACGTAAACGTGCTTGACGGGCAATTTCATCGGCAGCTTCTAAGTTGGTGCGGGTTGCAGTCTCTTCAATATCAGAGCCACGGGTTGCGCGTGCCGAGTTGACGTCGACTGAAACCAAGGCTTCGGTATGGTCAATCACAATCGCACCGCCTGAAGGCAATGGCACGGTACGTGAGTACGCAGTTTCAATTTGATGCTCGATTTGGAAGCGTGAGAACAGTGGAACATCGTCCTGGTAACGCTTTACTCTGGGCAGGTTGTCTGGCATTACTACCGACATAAATGCTGCAGCTTGTTCGTAGATGTCATCGGTATCGATGAGGATCTCGCCAATATCCGGCTGGAAGTAATCACGAATCGCGCGAATGACTAAGCTTGATTCGAGGTAGATCAATAGTGGTGCTGAATTGCCTTTAGCGGCTTCATCAATGGCTGTCCACAACTGCATGAGATAGCTTAAATCCCATTGCAATTCAGTAGCGTCACGACCAATACCGGCGGTGCGAGCAATGATGCTCATGCCATCGGGCACTTCTAATTGGGACATCGCCTCACGGAGTTCTTGACGGTCTTCACCTTCAATGCGACGAGAAACGCCGCCTCCACGTGGGTTGTTTGGCATTAATACTAAATAGCGACCTGCTAGGGAGACAAAAGAGGTCAGAGCAGCGCCTTTTTGGCCACGCTCTTCTTTTTCTACCTGAACAATGATTTCTTGGCCTTCGCGTAAGGCATCTTTAATAGAGGCATTACGGACATCAATACCCTCTTTAAAGTAGGTACGTGCCACTTCTTTGAATGGCAAAAAGCCATGACGTTCTTCGCCGTAATTTACAAAGCAAGCTTCGAGCGAGGGCTCAATGCGAGTAATAACACCTTTGTAAATATTGCCTTTGCGTTGTTCACGACCGGCAGCTTCGATATCGATATCGATGAGTTTTTGACCATCGACGATGGCAACTCGCAACTCTTCTT
>JBEGUE010000058.1:0-4085 GCA_041179045.1 Pseudomonadota bacterium | reverse complement strand
TGATTACTGCCGTATCTAATGCACGTCCAAAGATTGCAGACTATCCGTTTACAACGCTGCACCCGAATTTAGGGGTAGTGCGTGTAGGTGCTGAGCGTAGCTTTGTGATTGCAGATATTCCGGGATTGATCGAGGGCGCTGCTGAGGGCGCCGGCTTGGGTCATCGTTTCTTAAGGCATCTACAGCGTACTGGTGTGCTCTTGCATTTAGTTGACCTCGCACCATTCGATGACAATATTGATCCAGTGGCAGATGCTGTTGCCATCGTGAATGAATTGCGTAAGTACGATGAGGCTCTAGTTGAAAAACCACGCTGGTTAGTCTTAAACAAAGTCGATATGATTTCCGAAGAGGATCGTAAGAAGGTGGTTGCGGACTTTATTAAACGATTTAAGTGGAAAGGTCCGGTTTTTGAGATCTCTGCTTTGACGGGCTTGGGTTGCGATAAGCTTTGCTACTCATTACAGGATTATTTAGACTCTGTTCGTAAGGATCGGGATGATGCAGATGAGCGTGCTGCTGATCCGCGATATCAAGAGCAAGCTCAGCCAGAAGATAAGACCCCAGATTAAATAGTAGTCATTTGAGATCCGCATTTGATATGAATACTCAGAAAGCTAAACGAATCGTAGTGAAAGTAGGTTCAAGCCTAGTCACCAATAATGGTGAGGGCTTGGATCATGCTGCAATTGGTATGTGGGCCGAGCAAATGGCTACTTTATTGGCTGATGGCCATGAGGTGTTGATGGTCAGTTCTGGCGCGATTGCTGAAGGAATGCAACGTCTTGGTTGGGCTAAGCGCCCAACAGAAATTCATCAACTACAAGCTGCAGCCGCTGTTGGTCAAATGGGTTTGGTACAAGTTTACGAAAGTTGTTTCGCACGTTTTAATTTACGTAGTGCACAGGTTTTGTTAACTAACGCTGATTTGGCAGATACTGAGCGCAACGCTAATGCCAAGGCAACTTTAGATACCTTATTGAAGTTGGGCGTTATTCCCATCATCAATGAAAACGATACTGTGGTTACGGATGAAATTAAATTTGGCGATAACGACAGCTTAGCTGCTTTAGTGACGAACCTAATCCATGCGGATTTATTGGTCATTCTGACGGATCAGGGCGGCTTATATACTGCTGATCCACGTCAAGATGCTTCTGCCACTTTATTAAGTGATGCTATTGCGGGCGACCCTGCATTAGAAAAAATGGCTGGTGGCGCTGCCAGCGAGTTAAGTAAGGGCGGCATGCTGACTAAGGTCATGGCCGCGAAGGTCGCCGCTTTAACAGGCGCGGCTACTGTCATTACTTCTGGGCACGAGCCTCAGGTTCTCACTCGTTTGTTACGTGGTGAAAAAATTGGCACTTGCCTGACTGCTGCTAGTTAATCACACCAAATGAATTGGTGGGTTTTGTCCCGCCAGTAAATCCATTGGGATTGAGTGACTGGATAATATTTTTAATGCTCTTCTCTTGGGAATTGAAGTTACATAATGCGCCTTGAGCTAAAGCAGCTTGGTAGCGATTGGGCGTGTGATCCTGAATTCCTCGCCAGCTAGAGAGCGGGTTTTCTTTCCAAACTCCACTTTCAAATGTGCCATAAAGGCGCCATTGGAAAGAATCACAACGAATACCTTCATACTGAACTTGGCTATTGCCATTAGGACTTGTCAGAATCACGATATATCTCGTGATGCCATCGTTGCCAATCAAAATAGAGTTGGTATCGACTGCAAACTTAAAAACAGTCTGTTGTGAGACATAAAAAGGCTGAATAGTTGCATTATTAGGGGGATTTAGCGGCATTGCTGTCGCACCCTCTTTAAACACCATCGGTGCAAATGGATCAACACCACTTTCCAGTGGGTCCCCCGCGCATCCAGCTAGCGCTAAAGCAAAAGCGAAGACAAAGGTAGAGGATCGCAGATTGCACATAAGAAATTTTGTCATGGCTTATCAGTAGGTTTTTCTTCTTTGAGCTCATTTTCCTCTTCCCCGTACCAGGATTGAAGTAAATCGAGCGGAGATCCCCAGGCAAGTTGCTGCATACGCATGCCACGGGATAAATAGCGCGCAAGCTCAGAAAGGGCTAATTGATAGACTTCACGCTTGAAATCAATGACTGAATCAAGTTGAATCCAAAAAGGAACCCAGCGCCAAGCATCGAATTCAGGGTGCTCCGAAGCGCGTAGATGGATGTCGCTATCTAAGCCCACTAAGCGAAGTAAAAACCAGATTTGTTTTTGGCCACGATAGCTTGCGCGATGATTTTTTGAGGTTTGCTGGCGGCGTAAGAATTCCTCCGGGACGTCATAACGAAGCCAGTCCCGGGTTCGTCCAATAATTTGGACATGTTCTGGCAGCAAGCCAACTTCCTCATGCAATTCGCGGTACATGGCCTGCTCTGGGCTCTCTCCATGTTGAATCCCACCCTGCGGGAACTGCCACGAATGCTGCCCAACGCGTTTTCCCCAGAAAACCTCGTTATGGCTGTTGAGGATGACTATGCCGACATTGGGTCGATACCCTTCACGGTCAAGCATGAGATCGCGCCTCAAATCCTTTAAAATCAATGATTTGATTATATCCATACATGAAAGCTTCACAATCATTTCTCGCCACGCTAAAAGAAGCCCCTTCAGACGCTGAGGTGGTATCGCACAAACTCATGGTGCGCGCCGGTTTAATACGTAAGCTCAGCGCAGGTATTTACAACTACCTACCCTTGGGTTTGAAATCCATTCGTAAGGTTGAAAATATTATTCGCGAAGAAATGAATCGCGCTGGTGCTATTGAGTTACTCATGCCCATGATTCAACCTGCCGAGTTATGGCAAGAGACTGGTCGTTGGGAAAAGATGGGGCCTGAATTACTCCGCATCAAAGATCGCCATGATCGTGATTTTTTAATTCAGCCAACCTCTGAAGAAGTGGTGACAGATTTAGCGCGTAATGAAATTAAGAGTTACAAACAGCTTCCAGTAAATTTTTATCAAATTCAGACGAAGTTCCGTGATGAGCGCCGCCCACGTTTTGGAATTATGCGTGGACGTGAGTTCAGCATGAAAGATGCCTATTCTTTTGATCGTGATGCTGAGGGTTTAAAGAAGTCATATCAAATTATGTTTGATGCCTACACTCGTGTTTTCAAGCGTATGGGTTTGAATTTCCGTGCAGTTACAGCAGATAATGGCGCTATTGGTGGTTCCGGTAGTCAAGAGTTTCATGTGATCGCCGATACCGGTGAAGATGCGATTGTGTATTGCCCCAATTCGGATTACGCCGCTAATCTTGAGGCTGCTGAGTCAGTCTCATTAATTGGTACGCGCGGTGCTGCAGCTCATGCTTTGACTAAAGTGGCGACACCAAATCAAACAAACTGCGCAGAGGTTGCCAAGTTTTTAAACTTGCCGCTAGAGCAAACTGTGAAGTCTTTACTGTTTGCTGCTGATCAAGAAGAAGGTTCAACAAAATTATTTATGGTGCTCGTGCGCGGTGACCATGAGCTTAATGAGATTAAGGCGAGCAAGATTCCTGGTATGGCCGAATCACGCTTTGCCAGTGAAGCTGAGATCAAACAAGCTTGCAATGCACCGGCGGGTTATTTAGGTCCAGTTGGAGTTACTAGTGATGTCACTGTAGTTGCGGATCGTACCGTTGCCAATATGTCTGATTTTGTGTGTGGTGCGAATGATGCTGGTCATCACTTAACCGGTGTGAACTGGGGCCGTGATTTGCCAGAGCCTTTGGTGATGGATTTGCGTAATGCTGTAGCGGGAGATCCTTCTCCTGATGGTAAAGGGGTTGTCGATATTTGCCGCGGTATTGAAGTGGGTCATGTATTTCAATTGGGTACGCGTTACTCTGAGGCGATGGGCTGCACTTACTTAGATCAGCAAGGCAAAGCACAGCCGATGGTGATGGGTTGTTATGGCATTGGTGTGACTCGCTTGTTAGGCGCTGCAATTGAGCAGGGCAATGATGAGCGTGGAATCATTTGGCCGATTTCGATGGCGCCATTTGAAGTGGTGATTTGTCCAATGGGTTACGACAAATCAGAGGCGGTGAAGGCTGCTGCTGATCAATT
>JBEGUE010000057.1:0-2887 GCA_041179045.1 Pseudomonadota bacterium | reverse complement strand
GTGACGATACTGTTGAGGGCGCTATCGCTCAGGCTAAAAAAGCCGAGGAGTATTTCAAAACAAGAACTAAGGGCCCGATACCATCAACTTGGCTAGAGTCCGATCCATTGGTACAAAAGCGTATTTGGTCGATTCGCGAAAACGGCGCATCTGCTACCCATTTATCCATTGACCCAAATTCTCCTGACCCAGTAGTGGGGTGGGAGGATGCTGCGGTTGATCCAGCCCGATTAGGTGAGTACCTGCGTGCTTTCCAGAAATTAGTGGACTCTTACGAGTATGAAACTTCGCTTTATGGACACTTTGGTGATGGGTGTATTCATGCGCGTATTACCTTTAATTTTCGATCTGCGGAAGGTGTCGCCAAATTTAGATCCTTCATTCGCGACGCGGCAACCTTAGTAGTCGAATTTGGTGGTTCGTTGACGGGCGAGCATGGTGACGGTCAGGCCAGAGCGGAATTTCTCCCCATTATGTTTGGTGAAGAGTTGATGGGCGCAATGCATGAGTTCAAGCGCATCTGGGATCCTCAAAACAAACTTAATCCTGGCAAAGTAGTTCACCCTTACCGCGTAGATGAGAATCTGCGCATGGGCCCAGAATACAAAATCGTCAACATCAAGACGCGTCTGAATTTCTTGAGCCAAGAGGGCAATGGCTTTCAGAGAGCAGTGGAACGTTGCGTTGGTATGGGTAAGTGCCGTAGTGAAAAAGTAGGCACGATGTGCCCAAGTTATCGAGCTACAAAAGAAGAGCGCTTTTCTACTCGTGGACGTTCACGCCTCTTTTGGGAAATGATCCAAGGCGAAGTCATTCAAGATGGCTGGGAAAGTAAGGAGCTTAAAGAAGCTTTAGATACCTGTCTCTCTTGTAAAGGCTGTAAGAGCGACTGCCCGGCTCACGTTGACATGGCATCCTATAAGGCTGAATTCTTATCTCATTATCACGAGACCAATAGCAGACCTCGTCAAGCTCTGACCATGGGTCGTATTGGTGACTGGGCTCCACTAGCAAGTAAATTCTCTTGGCTTATCAATGGTGTTATGCAAACACCAGTAATTTCTAGTCTCGCTAAATGGGTTGGTGGCGTGGCACAAGAGCGTAGCCTACCTAAGTTTGCAAGCCAGTCATTTAGGAAGCAATTTAAGCAATCCAAGAATGCCAGTATTGGTCAGAAGAAAGTCATTCTTTGGGTAGATACATTCTGCGAGAATTTTCATCCAGAGGTAGCTAATGCAGCAGTTGAGGTACTTGCTCATGCAGGCTTTGAGGCGACCTTGCCAAAAACCCCTTTATGCTGCGGCCGCCCTTTGTATGACTTTGGTTATCTAGATCTTGCTAAGCAGAAGCTAGAGAAAATTCTGGATGCGATCGGAAGCGAGATTAATGAAAATCCCAATTCTCCTATCGCAGTAGTTGGTCTTGAGCCAGGCTGTATGTCTGTATTTAAAGATGAATTGCTGAAGTTTTTCCCGAATGATCCAAGAGCAACTCTTTTAGCATCTAGTAGTTATTTGCTAGGGGATTTCTTGCATGAGCAAGGGTACACACCGCCACCGCTAGACTGCAATGTCCTGGTTCATTCACATTGCCATCAGAAATCACTATTTGGCACTAAAGGTGATGTAGCACTCTTGGCGGCTTTGGGCGCTAATGCAAACTTCATTGATAGTGGTTGTTGCGGTATGGCAGGCTCATTTGGATTTAATCCAGAGCATGTCGGCATATCCAAAGCGGTTGGTGAGCTAGTTTTGCTGCCAGCAATCCGAGCTGCCGAGCAAGAGACCATCATTCTGACCAATGGCTTTAGTTGTAGAGAGCAGATTGAGCAAGAGACAGGTCGAAAGGTCAAGCATTTGGCTGAGTTACTGCAGATGGCTCATCAAGCTCAGTAACTATTACCTTAATGAAAAAAAGCCCTGAAATATATTCAGGGCTTTTTTAATTTGCGTAACAATTAGTTTTGTTCTATTTTAGCGCTTTTAACGATAGCACCAAATTTCTTGCTCTCACTATTAGAGAATGCTTGAAATTCAGCCATAGTCATATTACCTGGTTGAGCTCCCTGCTTCTCAAGCGCTTCTTTTACCTCAGGCATCTTTAAAACTTCCACAATATCCTTTTGGATTTTTTGGGTAATGGCATTCGGAGTGCCGCTTGGGACGTAAACACCAAACCATTGCGTAAGGTCAAAGTTTTGTAGCCCTGGAGTTCTTGCAAGTGGAGGAATATTGGGTGCTGCAATAGAAGGCGTCTTGGATGACAAGCCAAGAGCTTTGAGTGCACCAGACTGAATATGGGGTAATACGGTTGGAAGACCTGCAAAACCAACATCCACATGTCCGGCCAATAAATCTGAAACGGATGGAGCTACACCTTTATAGGGGACGTGAACCATCTTAATGTTAGCCTGCTCTTCAAGCATGACAGCTGAAAGGTGTTGCGCTGTGCCCGGCCCTGATGAAGCATAAGTCACTGTATTAGGATTCTTTTTGGCGTAAGCGATTAATTCGGCAGCTGTTGAGTAGGGTTTAGAGGGGTTGGCGACTAAAACAAATGGGAGTTTGACGAGCAGGGTTACTGGCTTTAAGTCAATATCTGGGTTGTAAGACATCTTTTGCATAAAGTGCTGATTGATCACCACCTCTGCAGTAGCTGACATCAAAATAGTTAAGCCATCAGATGGGGCCTTGGCCACAAAGTTGGCGCCAATAGTTCCGCTACCACCTGCTTTGTTCTCAACTACTACAGGCTGCTTCCAGATGTCGGCTAATTTCAAGCTCACTAGACGTGCTACTGGATCAACGCCACCACCAGGTGCATAAGGCACGATTACTTTAACCGGGCGATCGGGCCATGATTGTGCAAAAGCTAAGCTACTGATGCT
>JBEGUE010000056.1:0-10469 GCA_041179045.1 Pseudomonadota bacterium | reverse complement strand
AGATTGAGTGCTTTTGCATCCGATAGCAAAACGCTATCAGAGTCGTAATCTAGGCCCAAGAATTCCATATCCATTACCGGGTCAGAAAAACGCTCACCCACCAGGGCATCTCCCATATCGTGCATATCCCAAGGGCTAGCCAAATTTTGAATGGATAATTGTTGTGCCAAAAGTTCGGATCTAAGCTCTTTGGCGGTATCTGGACCCAAATAGCTAAAGCTTAGTAGTCCACCCTCCTTGAGCACTCGCCGACACTCCCGCAAAAAAAGCTTAGGGTCAGCCAAATCCTGAATTAAAAGAACGCTCACTACTAAATCTACAGAATTACTAGGCAGGTTAATGTGGCCTGTTTTCTTGTAATCATTGAGAGAGACAAAGGACGCTGACTTCATTCTCGAATTCCAAAAACGAATCGCCCTCAATTTAAGCAAATTAAAACCCGATAGTTCACCTTCGGGTGCACTGTGAAAACGAATTCCTGGAAAGCGTTTTGTCAGAAAAGAACTATGTACTCCAGGGAAATCTGGAATCAGCAAAATGTCTTTTGGCTCTAATTTCACGATGTCTAATTTTTGCAACATGCGCGTTGCAATTTCATCCTGAAGCCATCTGATTGATTGGGTCATTGGCTCAGTATACTCAGCGACCCATGCATCCAATAGAGAATATTTTCCAAATAATTTCTTCTCACCTATTGCCGAGCGCGTGCATTGTTTGCGGGACATTTCAGTCACATACTCTCTGCCCTGATTGCTACATCAAACTAGAATCAGATCAGCTGTTTAATTACGAATGCTGTCAACAATGCGGCCTTACTCTTAGAGTGAGCGAGCTTATTGAAAAACGCTGCCAAGAGTGCATCACTAACCCGCCTTACTTTGATGAAACTCACTGTCTTGACCGCTACGAAGGTAGATTGCAGTCAGCCTTGCATCTATTTAAATATCAGCGACGTCTTGCTTGCGCTCATGGACTAGTAGCAGCATGGAATCAGCTGATGGCTCGGAACTTAAATAATTTAGAAGCAGACTATCTGCTACCAGTGCCGCTGAGTCCAGAAAAATTATGTTCTCGTGGCTTTAATCAAAGCTGGGAATTAGCCAGGCGGATTGATTGTGATGGAAATATCCATAAAAACCCAAACATCCTAAGACGTCATCACCATACCCAGCATCAGGCCAAAGAGAATCGCGCGAATCGTCAAATTGCTATTCGAGATATGTTTTATATCAACCCTCAATTTCAGGGCCGGTTAGAGTCTGCCACAGTCATTGTGTTTGACGATGTGATGACTAGTGGATCAACCTTAAATGAAATCGCCCGCGTATTGAAGGACAATGGGGTATCTCGTGTTATCAATTGGGTTCTTTTACGAACGCTGTACCCAGCGTCAAGAGATTAATATAAAGCTCAGCACATGTTTAATATCGTTTTATTCGAACCAGAAATTCCACCCAACACGGGTAACATTATTCGCCTGTGTGCAAACACGGGTGCTAAGCTACATCTGATCGAGCCACTCGGCTTTCCGATGGAGGATGCCAAACTTCGTAGGGCTGGCTTGGACTATCACGAGTTCGCTAAAGTAAAAGTCCATCAAAACTGGGCGCAATTTTTGGCTGATGAACAACCTCATCCTGAGCGTCTTTTTGCTTTGACCACCAAAGGATCTGGCAAGTTTCATGATGGCAAATATTTACCTGAGGATTATTTTGTTTTTGGCTCAGAAACCAAAGGCATCACCGAAGAAGTTAGAGACTCAATTCCAATCCCCAACCAAATGCGCTTAGCAATGCAAGATAGCAGTCGCAGCTTGAATCTCTCGAATACGGTAGCGATTGTTGTTTATGAAGCTTGGCGCCAAAATGGATTACTGGGCGGAAGTTAAGAACTTAGACTTCGAGCTTAGGATCGCGCCCCATCAGCTTTTTAACTGCTTCATGCGGTGAAAGCTTTCCAGATAAGACCTCGCCCATCATGGCAGTAATTGGCATCTCGACACCCAAACGCATAGCAAGATTGCTAACAGCAGAGGCACATAAGACACCCTCAGCAACATGCCCTAAGTTACCCAAAATTTCAGGTAACGGTTTTCCTGCTGCAAGCGCTAGGCCAACACGACGATTACGAGAAAGGTCTCCAGTAGCCGTCAAAATTAAATCGCCTACGCCGGTTAGACCCATACAGGTCTCTGGTCTGCCACCAGCCGCTTTTACTAAACGCATCATTTCTGCAAGGCCACGAGTGAGTACTGCAGCGCGTGCATTTAAGCCCAGATCTAAGCCATCGCCAATACCAGCTGCAATCGCTAAAACGTTTTTAATAGCGCCACCTAATTCCACGCCAACTAAATCATCGCTGGCATAGATACGCATATTGCCATGATGGAAAGCACTCTGAACAATGTCACACAAGGCATGAGATTTACTGGCGATAGTTAATGCACAAGGCATGCCATTAGAAACTTCTTGCGCAAAACTAGGTCCTGATAGAGCGCCATAAGAATGATGTATTCCATGGCTGTGTAGTTGATCTTCGCGTTCCACTACTTGATGTGGCAATAAGGTAGTGCTGGGCTCTAAACCCTTGCACAACCAAACAATATTGAGTGGATGTTTTGCGAGACGAAGTACCTGCGCCACTGTTTCTGACAAACCCGACATTGGGGTAGCAATCACCAAAAGATCGTTTTCAGAAAGACGATCGATAGCCCGCTCAAAACTCACCTCGAGTTGCAGGCCCTGAGGTAGGGCGACACCAGGCAAATAATCAGTATTTGTGCCTGACTGCTGCATGCCCTCAATTTGCTCAAGGCTTCGAGACCAAAGACTAACGTCGCCCGGCTGAAGATAACGTGCAGCTTGCGCTGCCATAGCCGTGCCCCATGAACCAGCTCCAAGCAGCGTCACTTTCATGATCTGTGAGCTTTAAAAGCCAGCTTAGTGAGGAAGAACGATTTTGCTTTCATCGGCTGAGCTACTTTCCGTTGCAGCCGCTTGCGCAGCCTGCATCAGTCGATGCTCATACATGCCGTGGAAATTAATCTCATTCAAATGAATTGGCTGGAAACCAGCACGACTAATGGTGTCTGCAATATTTGAGCGCAGATAAGGATACAAAATTGTTGGGCAAGCAATACCTAACATCGGATCAATTTGCTCTGCAGGGATATTACTAAATTCAAAAATGCCTGCTTGTTTTGCTTCGACCAAGAAGAGCGCTTTGCTCTCCACCTTAGCAGTTACTGTTGCAATTAAAGCAACTTCAAAAATTTCATCGCTCAAGCGGGTAACTGCAACATCGACTTCAACCTCAACCTGAGGCTCAGCCGCAACTAATAAAATTTGCGGTGCATGTGGTTGCTCTAGAGATAAATCTTTGAGGTAAATTCTTTGAATACGAAAACCGGGCTCTTTTGAGTTATCAGTTGCATCTGGAGCGGAAGTAGTTTGTTCAGTCATGGAAACTTTCTGAGTAAATTTTTAAGCTAGCAGTGGATCAAGTTGGCCAGCGCGATCTAAAGCGACTAGATCGTCATAACCGCCCACATGAGTCTCACCAATATAAATTTGTGGCACTGTACGGCGACCTGTGCGGGTCATCATGATCTCGCGCTGTGCGGGATCTCGATCAATCAGAATCTTCTCTAAATTGGCAACACCCTTCTTATGCAGAAGTTTCTCTGCCATAACGCAATACGGACAAACTTGAGTGCTGTACATCGTAACTAGTGGCATATCTAGGACTCGCTAAATTATTTAACTAATGGCAAGGCTGCGGCTTGCCAGCCTTGAACGCCGCCATCCAGGACTGCAACCTCTGGGAACCCCAGCTTATTCAGTGCTGGGACGAGCTTACGAGCATTCGCACCGGACTCACAAACCAAAATAATAGGATTGTTACGATCCAGCTTGAGCTTATCAACTCCAGATGGAATTTGCTCAGCCAAAATATGCTTTGATCCCGGTAGGTGGCCAATCTTAAAATCGGATGCTGGACGCAAATCCAAAACAGCTGCTTTGCGACGATTGATCCAAATAGTCGCTTCTGTAGGCGATAAGCCTTTTCCGCCAATAAGCGTAGATAATGTAGGGAAGAAGAGCGCTGCGCCCGTAACCAGCAGGAGGGCAATAAGCGCTAAATTATCAATTTGTGTGAGAAAGTTCATCACCGGATTATAGAATGGCTCTATGAAACAACTTGTCCTTATTCGTCATGGCGAATCCGCCTGGAACCTTGAAAACCGATTTACTGGCTGGGCGGACGTTGACTTGACCCCCAAGGGGACTGAACAGGCCCTTGCTGCAGGTGAAAACCTCCGTAAAGCAGGGTATGAATTTGATGTGGCTTACACATCAGTACTCAGAAGAGCCATTCGCACTCTCTGGCATGTTCAAGACACTATGGATCTCATGTGGCTGCCAGTGGTTCATAGCTGGAGACTGAACGAGCGTCACTATGGTGCCCTCACAGGCCTAAATAAAGCCGAAACCGCCCAACAGTACGGGGATGCGCAAGTTCATATTTGGCGTCGCTCCTACGATATACGCCCACCGCTTCTAGAAAAAGATGATGAGCGTAATCCGCAAAATGATCCACGTTACGCCAAACTCAGTGATTCCGATATTCCCCTGGGGGAGTGCCTTAAGGACAATGTTGAGCGTGTATTGCCACTTTGGAATGAATCGATCGCTCCCGCCCTCAAGGCAGGTAAACGCGTATTGCTAGTCGCACACGGTAATAGCATTCGCTCTTTAATTAAGTATCTCGACCAGGTTTCCGATAAAGACATCATGGAAATCAATGTCCCCAATGGCATCCCGCTGGTTTACGAGCTTGATGACAATCTCAAACCTATTCAGCATTTTTACTTGGATTAAGGTAAAACAGAAACATGCGCGTATTTTTCAAGAACTTTGCCCTAGTCTCTGTCGGCCTCATCGCCGGGGTTGCAGCCACTATCCAGCTTTCAGCTACAGCTCAACAGGGCGCGACGCTCCCTTTGGATGAGTTACGCACATTATCGAATGTCTTTGCGCAAATTAAGCGTGAGTACGTTGAACCAATTGAAGATAAACAATTACTAACTGATGCAGTCAAGGGGATGGTGAGCAGTCTTGATCCTCACTCCACCTATCTTGATAAAAAAGACTTCTCTGAAATGCAAGAGCAAACCAGCGGCAAGTTTGCTGGGCTTGGTATTGAAATTACCTCAGAAGACGGTGTTGTCAAAGTACTCAATCCGATTGAAGATAGTCCTGCAGCACGCGCTGGACTGCAAGCTGGTGACCTCATTACGCGCTTAGACGACAAACCGGTTCGTGGCATGTCGCTAGATAAAGCTGTGCGGACTATGCGCGGCACACCAGGCACAAAAATTACCTTGACCGTCTTCCGTAAAAGCGAAGAGCGCAGCTTTCCGGTAACCATTACCCGCGCTGAAATTAAAGTGCAATCAGTCAAGGCCAAAATTTTAGATAACAATATTGCCTGGGTTAGAGTGACGAGCTTTCAAGAACGCACCATTCCTGACCTTGCTAAGAAGTTAACTGAGCTTGCAAATCAAGATCCTAAGATGAAGGGCATTATTCTTGATCTCAGAAACAATGGTGGTGGCTTACTGCAAGGTGCGGTTGGCGTTGCCGCTGCTTTCTTGCCAGCAGATGCTGTCATCGTTTCCACTAAAGGTCAGACAGCCGACTCTAAGCAGGTCTTCAATGCAACACCGGCGATGTATCGCCTCAGTGAGCCTGGCGATCCTTTGGCTGGTGTACCAGCCATATACAAAAAACTTCCAATGGTTGTTTTGGTAAACGCCTATTCAGCATCAGCCTCTGAAATTGTGGCTGGCGCATTACAAGACTACAAACGCGCAACCATTATCGGAAAAACGACCTTTGGCAAGGGCTCTGTACAAACAGTTCGCCCACTGACCAATGACTCAGCATTGAAAATCACTACGGCGTATTACTACACGCCAAGTGGCAAATCAATTCAAGCTTATGGCATCAAACCCGATATCGCAGTGGATCAAAACAAAGATGGCGATCCAGATGATGTGCTGATTACTCGCGAGATCGATAGTGAGAAGCATTTGCGTAACAAGCAATCTTCAGAAGAAAAACTGGCCTCTGAACGAGAAAAACGTCGGCTAGAAGAGTTACAACGCATTGAAGAAAAAAATGCCAAGAAAACTCCTGAAGAGAAAGAAAAAGAGAAATCGAAGAAACCAGTTGAGCTTGGTAGTGCAGATGACTTCATGCTGACTCAGGCAGTCGCATTCATCAATGGTGAGCCTGTAAAACGCTCCGCCTCTAAGCTAGAGTAAGTTCTCGCATTAAGAATACATATGAATGATGAGCAGCTGCTTCGCTACTCGCGGCATTTACTACTAGAAGAAATTGATGTTGCAGGCCAAGAAATACTTCTTGGCTCGCACATCTTGATCATTGGTGCCGGTGGGCTAGGTAGTGCAGCTGCTCCTTATTTAGCGGCAGCTGGAGTGGGGAAAATCACGCTAGTTGATCATGACCAAGTCGAACTCACGAATTTGCAGCGACAAATCATGCATACCCAGAATTCAATTGGTAAAGCCAAAGTCGAGTCCGGAAAACAATTTTTGCAAAGCCTGAATCCCACCCTCACGATTAACGCAATTTCAGAAAAGGCATCAGAGGATTTATTAAATACACTCTTGCCAACAGCTCATCTCGTTTTAGATTGCACGGATAACTTTGCTACCCGCCAGTTGATCAATCAAGCCTGCTTTATTCACCAGATTCCACTGGTCTCTGGATCTGCACTCAAATTTGATGGTCAACTCAGCGTCTTTGATTTTCGTAAGGAAACATCACCCTGCTACGCCTGCCTTTTTTCTCCAGAAGAACAGTTTGAGGAAGTTAGCTGTGCCAGTATGGGCATCTTTTCCCCTCTCGTTGGCATTATTGGCTCGATGCAAGCAGCCCAAGCCCTTCAGGTATTGATTGGCTTTGGTCAGCCTCTGGTGGGAAGGATGTTGCTGTGGAATGCCATCAATACTCAGATTGATGAGATTCGCATTGCTCGAAATCCCGCTTGTAAAGTATGCGGCTCCCAACACTAGGGAATTAAGAAAGCAAATACTCCAGTGCTTTGGCCTGCTCTTCAGGCTCGTAAGCACGAAGTACCCTGGGGGCACGCGCCTTTAATAGCCCAACATTTGCTTTTAATATCTCACGCTTGACTAACAACAGTTGACTGAAGTGCATTGAGAAATCAGTCAATCCAAAGGCAAGTAATAGTTTTGTTAACGCAGGATCGCCAGCCATCTCCCCACAAACAGCAACTGGCACATCGGCGCGTTTGGCTTGATCGATGATGCTAAACAGCAAATTCAGAATAGCGGGATGCAAAGGATCGTATAAGTGTGCCACTGCATGATCTGCGCGATCAATTGCCAAGGTGTACTGAATGAGATCGTTCGTACCGATAGAAAGAAAATCAAATCGATTAATAAATAGTGGCAGCATCAAGGCAGCCGCCGGAATTTCAATCATTGCCCCAACTTGAATATTCGGATTAAATGCCTTGCCGCGCTGATGTAGTTGCTGTTTTGCTTTTTCAATCAATCTAAATGTTTCATCGATTTCTTTGGCATGAGCCAGCATCGGAATCATGATGCGAGCTTGGCCATGAGCCGATGCGCGCAAAATTGCTCTGAGTTGCGTTAAAAATATTTCAGGTTCCGTCAAAGACCAGCGAATTGCTCGTAAGCCGAGTGGTGATGCGCCAGTTTGAGAAACATCGCCACCTCCACCCAGTGCCTTATCAGCACCAACGTCAATGGTTCTAATATTGACGGGCAGACCATGCATTAAATCGACTACCCGACGATACTCTTGGTACTGTTGCTCTTCATCAGGCAAAGCTTGCTTGCGATCCATAAATAAAAATTCGGAGCGGAATAAACCAACGCCTACGGCACCCAACTTCACCGCCTGAATAGCATCTTCGGGTAACTCAATGTTGGCAGATAACTCAATCTCAACACGATCCGTTGTTTCTGTCTTGGAATGTTTTAACTGCCTTAGTTTGCGAGCCTCTTTTAATGCTTGAGCTTGCAGCTTCCGATACTCAGCAAGAAGTTGCTCATCGGGCGCAACAACGACAACCCCATGTTCTCCATCCAATATCAACCAATCGCCATGACGAATCATTTCACTGGCATGTCGTACACCGACTACCGCCGGAATTTCCATGCTGCGCGCAACAATGGCAGTATGAGAGGTCTTACCCCCAAGATCAGTTACAAACCCTGTGAAGGAATGGTCTTTGAAACGCAGCATGTCATGAGGAGCGATGTCGTGGGCAACAATAATTGACTCAACACCGATGTCGCTCGCAGGCAAAAAATCAGCATTATTTAAGGAGTCTTTTGTCCGGGCATTCAAGGCCTTAATGACACGCTCTGCCACCTGACGAATGTCGTTAGCACGCTCTTTTAAATAGGCATCCTCAATATCTGCAAATTGCTCTAAAAGATCATTGAGCTCTGTTGTTAAAGCCCAAGCAGCATTTAATCTCTGAGTACGAATTAATTTGATCGGCTTCTGTGCTAAAGCTGGATCTGCCAGAATCATGCTGTGGACATCTAAAAACGCAGCCATTTCTTGTGGCGCATCTTTAGGTAAGCCTTGACGCAATTGCTCTAATTCCTGACGCACCTGCTCAAAAGCATCTAATAATTTTTGAGCCTCGTTCTCTTCTTTCCCTACTTCAACTAAGTAATGACTCACCTCTAATGCAGCACGCGATATCAGTACGGCCTTCCCAATTGCAATGCCCTTGGAGACCGCTATTCCGTGCAAAGCAAAAGTCATCCTTATTCGCCCTCACCAAATCGATCATTGATTAATGCAGTTAAAGCCTGCATTGCCTCATCTTCTTTTTCCCCAACCGTTTCTAGAGTGACCGTACTTCCAATGCCGGCGGCCAACATCATGACACCCATAATGCTTTTAGCGTTGATTTGACGACCATTACGGGATAGAAGGATTTCGCAAGGAAACTCAGCGGCAAGCTGCGACAGCTTGGCTGATGCTCGAGCATGTAAGCCCAACTTATTAATGATTTCGATTTCAGCAACAGGCATATTGAGTCCTATTTCTCTGTAGTGGCTTGCGAGGCTTTAGAACCTAAACGCAGAATGCCGTTTTGACCACCTTGAAGCGCTTTATGGGCTAACTCTTCCAAGCCCTCACCACGATGGGAGATGCATCGCATCAGCATGGGTAAATTCAGGCCCGCCAAAACAATTACTGGGGCATTCAAACCTGAAAGTGGGCCCAGAGCTTCAAGCTTAGATGCCACATTGGCTGGGGTGGCACCCATCACATCAGTCAAAATTAAAACACCTTGACCTGTATTTACTCCGTAGGCCGCTTTTAGTAGCCGATCGAAGCTGATTTTTATATCTTCGTAGGGCGGAACGTCTACAGCCCTTACTCTTTCCGGCGCCACACCAAAAGCATGCTCAGCAAAACCCAGCATTGCACTTGCTACTGGGGTGTGGGCAACGATGACAATTCCAATCATGTTTATGCCAATGCCTTTTCAAGCGCCGTTAACCAAAATTTGGGTACATCAAACCCACTTTGCTCAGTAATTTCTACAAAACAAGTTGGACTAGTCACATTAATTTCTGTGACATATGCGCCAATTAAATCTAATCCTACCAAGAATAAGCCACGAGCATTCAAAATAGGGGCTAAGCGCTCTGCAACCTTGATCTCAGCATTCGTTAGTGGCATTGCCACTCCTTTACCCCCAGCAGCTAAATTACCTCGGATTTCACTACCCTGCGGAATGCGGGCCAATGAAAATGGCACCACCTCACCACCAATCAGCAGCACCCGTTTATCGCCCTGCATAATCTCTGGCAAAAATCTTTGCACCATCAAAGTACGTGCGCCATTTTCGCCAAGAGTCTCCACAATACTGGCAAGATTCAAAGCATCTGGCCCAACGCGAAATACACCCATTCCACCCATACCGTCCAAGGGCTTAATCACAATATCTTGATGCTCTTGATGAAATACTTCAATCGCACTGAGTTCGCGCGTGACCAAAGTTGGCGGAATGAGTTCCGGAAACTCGGTAATAGATATCTTTTCAGAATGATCCCGAATAGCTGTTGGGTTGTTAAATACTCTCGCACCCTGACGAACCGCAGCAGAGAGAAGCCAGGTTGTATTGAGATATTCAATATCAAATGGCGGATCAGTGCGCATCATGACTGCATTAAAGGTGTTGAGTGGGCGATCTTCTACAGAGCCTAATTCAAACCATGAGGTACTGCTTGGTTTGATATCGAGAGACTGACAATCTGCTACTACAAAATCATTTCTCCAAAGGATATTGCGACTTTCGCAAAACCAAAGTTGATGCCCTGCTTCTTGCGCAACTCGCATCATTGCTAAGGTGGAATCTTT
>JBEGUE010000055.1:0-6262 GCA_041179045.1 Pseudomonadota bacterium | reverse complement strand
AAGAGTAAGCCTGGTCTGGTGGTTCATACCGCTGGCTGGCCATTGGAGAGTGATACCTATGGCGGCTCATTCTTATATCACTTGGGTGATAACAAAGTTGCAGTAGGTCTAGTAGTAGGTCTTTCATACAAGAATCCATACCTCTCTCCGTTTGAAGAGTTTCAACGCTATAAGTTGCATCCAAAGATTCGTGAAACATTTGAAGGTGGCAAGCGCCTGGCCTATGGTGCACGGGCACTGACGGCTGGTGGTTTAAATAGTCTACCTAAAACAGTTTTCCCCGGTGGCGCACTGATTGGTTGTGATGCTGGATTCCTCAATGCCTCACGTATCAAAGGAAGTCATGCGGCCATTAAGACCGGCATGCTTGCTGCCCAAGCTGCTGTTGCCGCACTTGCTGAGAATCGCTCTACTGATGTGCTGGCTGCCTATCCAAGCGCGTTCAGAAATAGCTGGCTCCATACTGAGTTAAATCAGGCGCGCAACTTTAAGCCGTGGATGTCAAAAGGTTTGTATTTAGGCACCCTCATGGTTGGCCTTGAACAGAAGCTTTTGGGTGGCAATGTGCCATGGACGATTCACTTAAAACATGCCGATCATGAATGCCTAGAGCCAGCAGCACAACATCAGCCGATCGAATATCCAAAGCCCGATGGCCAGATTACTTTTGATCGCCTCTCATCAGTATTTATTTCCAATACCAATCATGCTGAGAATCAACCTGCTCACCTCACCCTGAAAGATACATCGGTACCAGTGAGCTTAAATCTCAAGACCTATGCGGGTCCAGAGCAACGCTACTGTCCTGCTGGTGTTTATGAGTATGTAGAAAAAGAGGGGCAGCCGCAGTTGCAAATCAATTCTCAAAACTGTGTGCATTGCAAAACTTGCGATATCAAGGATCCGAGTCAGAACATTGTTTGGATTACCCCTGAAGGTGGTGGTGGCCCGAATTACGGGTCAATGTAAAAATCAGCGGTTCAGCTTTATGGTGAGCTAGTGGCGAGGACGCAATTTCCCAATCGCCATGCCTCCTAAACCGCAGGCTAATGCGGCCATCACAAAAACATTGCGGGGCTGTGTTGCATCCCATAGCCAACCAGCCAGCAAACCGCCTAGCGTTCCGCCTAAGCCGTAAGACACGGTCGCCATTAAAGCCTGTCCTCGCGCCTGTAACGGGCCAGTGAACCAGCGTTGCAAGAGTTTTGTAGCAGCACTGTGGTGCGCACCAAAAGTACCGGCATGCATGAGCTGAGCCAGAATCAGTACCCAAGTAAGCGGGAAGAAGGCCATCAAGATAAAGCGAAACACGCCAATACCAAAAGCGATTTGTAGGATGACTTCAGCATCTAAGCGACTCAATACTTTGCTTTGGAAATAAAAGAAGATCACTTCAGCTGCAACACCTAAGGCCCAGAACAAACCAATCTGGAATTTGTCGTAACCTAAATCTGCTAGGTAGAGAGAATAGAAGACGTACAAGGCAGCATGCGCAAAGATCATAAAAAATCCAGAGAGCAAGAACCAACGCACATCTGGATTCAGCAGAACAATCAGTAGCTCACCCTTAACCATCTTGCGACGCTCCATCTTGGGCTCATGCAAGCGAAAGGTCACCAGCGCTAAGAAAGTCAAAATCACCGCGCCCACAATCGGATAAAGCTCGATGCCTTTGCGCTGAAACAATTCACCAGCAAATAAGACCATGGCAATAAAACCAATCGATCCCCATAAACGCAAACGACCATAACGCTTATCAAATGAATTGTCTTTAAACAAAGCATGCACGGTAGCTGATTCACCTAAGGGCATGAGGCTACTGAGGATGGTATGCAGTACAAACATCCAAATAAAGAATGCGATGTAGCTATTGAGAAAAAAGATGCTCAGAAAAGTAACTGCTGCCAGGCAAGCGCAAAAGCGAATGATGCCAATGCGGTCAGAGAGATAGTCCGATAACCATCCCCAGGAGAACGGCCCCACGATGCGTGTGATTTGCAGCATGGACATTAAGACCGCAATCTCAATAACGCTAAAGCCACGATCCAGAAAAAATAGGCTGGCGTACGGAGAGACTAAGCCGACATAAGCGAAATACAAAAAGAAAAAGGACCCGAAGGCCCAACGCACTGAAGGTGTCATTTTCTTTTTAGTTTTCTAAAGTGAATTTGTATTAATCCGTTGCAGAGCCAGGACGTGCTGCTGGAATCGGCGGAACACTGTGTTTCACATCACCGCACTGAGCGCGATGACGCAAAGCGTGATCTATCAATACAAGAGCTAGCATCGCTTCCGCAATAGGCGTAGCGCGAATACCAACACAAGGATCATGACGACCCTTGGTTTGGACGGTAATCGGCTTGCCATCTAAATCTACCGATTCTTTTGGACTCAAAATACTGGAGGTTGGCTTAATGGCAATCGACACACGCAAATCTTGACCGGTACTAATCCCGCCTAAAGTACCGCCCGCATTATTGCTAGCAAATCCATCTGGATGCAACTCATCACCATGCTCACTGCCGCGTTGCGGAACTGACTTGAAGCCAGAGCCAATTTCGACACCCTTCACTGCATTAATACCCATCATGGCATGTGCAATATCGGCATCCAACTTATCAAATAAAGGCTCACCCAATCCGATAGGCACATTACGCGCTCGCACTTCAATCTTTGCTCCACAAGAATCCCCTGCTTTACGCAGTGAGTCCATGTAAGTCTCTAACTGTGGAACGATCTCGGCATTCGCGGCAAAGAAAGGATTGCCCTCAATCAGCGCTGCATCTTTAAATGGGATTTCAATTTCACCGAGTTGGCTCATATAGCCATAAAACTCCGTGCCATATTGTTCTTTGAGCCACTTCTTAGCAATCGCTGCCGCAGCAACTACAGGCGCAGTCAATCTTGCTGAAGAGCGCCCGCCTCCACGAGGATCACGTAAACCATATTTGTAGTGATAAGCGTAATCAGCGTGACCAGGTCTAAATGTTTGAAGGATATTGCCGTAATCTTGACTGCGTTGATCGGTGTTCCGAATTAACAAGCCAATGGGCGCACCCGTGGTTTTGCCTTCATACACGCCAGACAGAATTTCTACCCTGTCAGCCTCTTGACGTTGGGTTACGTGCCGTGAGGTTCCTGGCTTGCGGCGATCCAAATCAATCTGTAAGTCTGCTTCACACAGAGACATACCTGGGGGGCAGCCATCGACGATAGCTCCAATGGCGGGACCGTGAGATTCACCAAAAGTGGTGACAGTAAAGAGAAGGCCTAATGTATTTCCTGACATATCGACATTATGTCATTGCTCGAGGGCTCGGGCTAGGCTGAGCCTAGGGAGTAGCTTTTTCGGCCTCTTCTGGCCAGTCGCGGATGTAAGCCTTAAGCATGGTGTTCTCGAAGTCCTGAGCCTCAACAACGGATTTAGCCACGTCGTAGAAAGAAATCACGCCCATCAGCATCTTTTGATCCATCACCGGCAAGTAGCGGGCATGGTCAACCAACATCATGCGACGGACCTCATCGATCTCTGTCTCCATATTGCATGTCAACGGCTTGGCGTTCATGACGCCCTGAACCTTGAGGTCGTCTAATTTGCCATGGTGTTTTGCTAATGCTGCAATCACTTCACGGAATGTCAGGATACCCACGAGCTTGTCGTACTCCATCACGACCAAAGAACCGATGTCGTGCTCGCTCATCACCAAGACGGCAGTTTGCAAGGCAGTATCCGGCGCCACTGTAAATAGTGTGCTGCCCTTCACGCGCAGTATGTCGCAAACTTTCATTTGATCTCCAATAATGGGTTCTTGTGTAACCAATATATGCTGATGCCCTAAAGGAATCAAGGGGCATTACAGGTATTTCAGTAACGAATAACCCTAAGCAAGCCCTTGCGAATGCTAGGAAGATTAGCTACTAAGACTGCCCCAGCCAAGGTAATCCACCAGGTCAGGTAAATCCAAATCAGCGCTAATGGGAAGATCGCAAAGGCGCCATAGACCGTTTTGTAGAAGGCAACATTAGTTAGAAAGAGGCCAAAGCCAAACTTCATCAACTCAAAAGTGAGAGCTGCAAAGAAGGCGCCACTCAAAGCGTCGCGCCACTCAATCTTGGCATAAGGGAGGATTTTATAAGCTACTGAAAATACCGCCATGGCCAGAAGTATTGGCACCACCGTTGCCACAAACCCCAAACCAAAGCTCAGGGTTTCCGTCCACCCCTCTGCCGCACTAAATAGAAGGCCACTCAAGTAGGTTCCAATACCCAGCAGAATGGGTCCCAATATGGTTGCCGAGAAATAAATCGCAACCTTCTTCAAAATAGGTCGAGTTTCAGAGACTCGAAAGATCTGATTAAAGGCACTCTCAATCACTGCCAATGTCATGATCGTCGTAATCACCAGGCCAAGCAAACCAATCAAGGTCAGGCCTTTAGCCTGAGCCGAAAATTGGTCTAGGTAATTAAAGACCTGCTGATTTAAGCCTCCCGGCATGTAGGTATCCAGTAACCAAGCCTGAAATGCATACTTAATGCGCACCACGCTGGGGAGATAGCCAATCAAAATGGAGGCTACCGTTAGCATCGGAATTAAAGCCAGCGTTGTAGTAAAGGCCAAGCTCGCCGCTACTTGCTTCAAATTTTGGCCCCGGTTACGCTCCCATATCTCTTTTCCGAGAGAGAGCCATAATTGAGGATTCCGTATGAGGCGCATCGTCCGTATCATAAAAGATAAGAGAAGAATATGAGTCAATCTGACATTTTAGTTTTGTACTACTCACGCTATGGAGCAACCCGAGACTTGGCTCGGCTGATTGCCGAGGGCATTGAGAGTGTCCCAGGTGTTAACGCCAGACTACGTACCGTACCAGCGATCTCCGCAGTATGTGAAGCTACAGAGGCCGCTGTGCCAGCTGATGGTGCTCCTTATGTTGAATATGCTGACTTAAAGGAATGCATTGGTTTAGCCCTAGGCTCCCCTACGCGCTTTGGCAATATGGCCGCCCCCATGAAATACTTTTGGGATGGCAGCTCTTCAGAGTGGCTCAATGGGGCTCTCGTTGGTAAACCAGCTTGTGTCTTTACTAGCACCGGCAGCCTGCACGGCGGTCAAGAAAGCACTCTTCTCACCATGATGATTCCCCTGCTTCACCACGGCATGATGCTGATGGGTATTCCGTATAGCGAGCCTGACCTCATGAGCACCTCAAGCGGTGGCAGTCCTTATGGCGTTACTCACCTGGCGCATGCTGATGGTCGAGCGCCGATCAGCGCGGAAGAACAGCGCCTAGCCATTGCTCAAGGCAAACGCCTGGCACTTGCAGCACTCAAACTCATTTAAGGCAATTCATGCTCAAAGGCTGGCTCTCCAAAAACCCATACCAACTCATCGCTACAGCAGCTTTTGTTGACCTATTCATTCTGTGCGTCTCCTGGGAATGGTTTATCTCTCCACTGCGTCCAGGAGGCTCCTGGCTTGTTCTCAAGGCCATCCCCCTGTTATTTGCCATCCCAGGCCTATGGAAAGGCAATGTCTACACCATGCAATGGGCCTCCATGCTCATCCTGCTCTATATCACCGAGGGCTTGGTCCGAATTCTGGAAACTGGGGTCAATTTCTGGATGGCAGCTTTAGAAACCACTATTGGCACAGTCGGGTTTGTATGTTTGCTGATGTTCCTCAAACCCATTAAAGCGCGGGCGAAAGCAGCAAAAAAAGAGCGGGCAGCGGCACAAATCCAAGAGTAAAGGCTCTAAAAAGGTTTATTTGCCCACTTTTTACCAATTTATTTAAAAAATATTACTTAGTTCTGTCATCCCAGCCACTTTTCCATGCGTTGTATGCACATGGAGGTAGAAAATATGTCAACAAGACTAAAACGCTGGGCCCGCACTATTGAACAGATCGACTTGTCCAAAAGGACGCCTGAGGTCGCTATTGGCTATTTGGACAGCAAATACCGCGATATCGCTTGGCGCTACATCCGTATTTTGGGCTTTGAGCGAACTATTAGCTTTATGGCTAGTAATAACTTCCACCCAGAATAAGCCGCTACACTCAAAAAAACCCCAGAAGATCTCCTTTCTGGGGTTTTTCAATTTAAAGCTCTAAGGGATCAACTAATAGAGGGGGTTAATTGTTACTTTTGGCCTTTAAAGCCTCTTCCAGCTGATTAATCTTGTTTTGCATTGCAGATATTTTTGCATTGAGGGCGCCTACATTTAAGAAGCTTTCCTCGGACACTTGGGCCTTGAGGTTGTT
>JBEGUE010000054.1:0-10574 GCA_041179045.1 Pseudomonadota bacterium | reverse complement strand
GATTCACCCTCTAATATTCGTGAATTCCTTGAAAAAACCCCGGTTTCATACCCAATCGTGATTGGTGGGCTTGAGGGTAGCAACATATCAAAGCAGATGGGGAATGCCCAAGGGGCACTTCCCTACACCGTCATCATTAACTCAAAAGGTAAGGCTACTAGCAGTAAATTAGGGAAGATAAGCGAAGAAGAGCTCAGAAGTGCGATTAAATCAGCCTTATAGAACTTTTTAAATGATCTTTGTGATCACCATTGCGGTCAAAATAAGTAGCTTCTGAACTGAATATTGCAAAATTTACGTTTCAAATCTTTAAAAATAGCTAGATTATTGTGTCATTTTTAGGTCTGGGAAAGCACTCCGGGGGTATACTTTGCGTGCAAGATGAAGAGAATTCTTCATTAAATAAGCAGTTTTCAGAGAAGAGCTTTAACTCCGCAATAAAACTTAACTGCCTTTAAAAATATCGATCTATGTCGAAAAATACTTCAATTCTCGTTATTCAAGGCCCCAACCTCAATCTGCTGGGAACTCGTGAGCCAGAGGTTTATGGCAAAACTACCCTAGAAGATATTCATACAAAGCTTGGCACTATTGCTAAGTCGCACTCGGTAGATTTATCCACCTTCCAAAGTAACCATGAAGGTGAGCTGATTGATCGGGTTCAAAAGGCTAAACAAGATGGGGTGGATTTCATCATCATCAATCCAGGTGCCTTTACCCATACCAGCGTTGCCTTGCGTGATGCACTAGCTGGGGTTGCCATACCGTTCACTGAAATACACCTGTCCAATATTCACCAACGTGAAGAGTTCCGCAAACACTCCTACCTATCCGATATTGCTACTGGCGTTATCTGTGGTTTGGGTGCGATTGGCTATGAATTAGCACTGCAAGCGGCCATTGTCCGCTTGCAAAAATAAAGATTAATTAAGAATTACCAGAGAGGAAGCCTTTCCATGGACCTAAGAAAACTAAAAACCCTAATCGACCTTGTTTCTGAATCAGGAATCTCTGAATTAGAAGTCAATGAAGGTGAAGATCGTGTTCGTATTGTGAATGCGGGCTCTCCAGCCCCTGCAGGTCAAGTGGTTTACGCCAATCCAGCGCCCGCTCAAGCTATTCAAGCTGTGGTTGCGCCAGCTGCAGCACCAGTTGTTGAAGAAGCACCCGCTGAAACTGGTTTTGTTGCTCGCTCACCAATGGTCGGCACCTTTTATCGCGCACCAAACCCCGAGTCTCCAGATTTTGTCAAAGTGGGCGATACAGTCAAAGTAGGCCAAACGCTGTGCATTATTGAAGCGATGAAACTTCTCAATGAAATTGAGTCTGAGCAAGCAGGCGTTATTAAGCAAATTCTGTGTGAAAACGGTCAAGGTGTTGAATTTGATCAACCGCTGTTCATCATCGCTTAATAGATCCCCTTTAGATCTATTTCAATCCACCGTTACTTAACTCAGCGCTGACATGTTCGATAAGATTCTGATTGCCAATCGCGGAGAAATTGCTCTCCGTATCCAACGCGCATGTCGCGAGTTGGGAATTAAAACTGTGGTGGTCTATTCGACCGCAGACAAAGAAGCTAAATATGTGAAGCTTGCAGACGAAGCCGTCTGCATTGGGCCCGCCCCTTCACCACTGAGTTATCTCAATATGCCCGCCATCATTTCAGCAGCGGAAGTGACCGATGCTGAAGCGATTCACCCTGGCTATGGCTTTCTCTCAGAGAACGCTGATTTTGCCGAACGTGTTGAGAAATCTGGCTTTTCATTCATTGGGCCCACGGCAGCTTCAATACGCTTAATGGGTGACAAGGTGTCAGCCAAGCGCGCCATGATCAAAGCCGGTGTTCCTTGCGTTCCAGGCTCTGAAGGCGCATTGCCAAGCGACCCAAAAGAAATTATTGCCACCGCAAAACGCGTTGGCTATCCAGTCATCATTAAAGCTGCAGGTGGTGGTGGTGGCCGTGGAATGCGTGTTGTGCATACCGAAGCCGCTCTTCTCAATGCGGTCAACATGACCAAAGAAGAAGCGGGTCGTGCTTTTGGTAACCCAGAAGTTTATATGGAGAAGTTTTTAGAAAAACCTCGCCACGTAGAGATCCAAATTTTGGCTGATACCCACGGCAATGCCATTTGGCTAGGCGAGCGCGATTGCTCCATGCAACGTCGCCACCAAAAAGTGATTGAAGAAGCTCCAGCACCCGGTATTGACCGCCGTGCTATCGCTAAAATTGGTGAGCGCTGCGCTGAAGCCTGTAGAAAAATTGGTTACCGTGGCGCTGGTACTTTCGAATTCTTGTACGAAGATGGTGAATTCTTCTTCATTGAGATGAATACCCGCGTTCAAGTCGAGCATCCAGTCACTGAAATGATTACCGGTGTTGATATTGTTCAAGAACAAATTCGCATCGCTGCCGGCTTAAAACTCAGCTACCGCCAAAAAGACATTGTTTTCCGCGGTCATGCCATCGAATGCCGTCTGAATGCAGAAGATCCATTCAAATTCACACCAAGCCCAGGCAAAATTGGTTCATTCCATATGCCAGGTGGCCCCGGAATTCGAGTCGACTCACATGCCTATAGCGGTTATGTAGTGCCATCCAATTACGACTCCATGATTGGCAAACTGATTTCTTACGGCAACACTCGTGAACAAGCGATTCGCCGTATGCAGATTGCGCTCTCTGAGATGGTAATCGACGGGATTACAACGAATGTGCCGCTGCATCGCGAACTCATGCTTGATCCGAACTTCATCGAAGGCGGAACCAGTATTCACTATCTGGAGCATCGCCTCGAAGAGCAAGCCGCTAGTCGCGGTAAGCCCTAAGTTGCAGATCAGCTGATGTCCAATTGGAGTGTGCATGTCCTATCGTGAACTTGTTTTCACGGTCCCGGCAGAGATTGCAGAGCCTCTAGGCGATGCTTTGCTGGAAGTAGGTGCACTGTCCGTTACCGTTGAAGATGATGCTGCGGGTGGTTACGATGAAAATCCACTCTATGGCGAGCCGGGACTCTCTCCTGAAGTTCAAGCTTGGGATCGATCTTCTGTAACTGCACTGTTCAATCCAGAGATGGATGATTCTGATGCAGCGAACTTTATCCCTGAGTTGCTTGCATCACTCCAGGAGGCAGGATTCAGTCTTCCGGCCCCGCAAGTAAAAATTGTTGAGGAACAGGATTGGGTTCGCTTAACCCAAAGTCAATTTGCTCCGATTCAGATTGGTGAGCGTATTTGGGTGGTGCCTTCTTGGCATGAGGCGCCTACCGATCCCAATGCAATTTGTTTGGCGGTAGATCCAGGTCTTGCATTTGGCACTGGCAGTCACCCGACTACGCACCTTTGCCTACTGTGGCTTGAGCAAAACACCCAGCTTGCGAACCAAAGCTTGCTCGATTACGGCTGTGGATCAGGAATTCTGGCCATTGCCGCTGCGAAACTGGGATGCACACCGGTAGTTGGCACTGATATTGATCCACAAGCAATGGTTGCGGCACGCAGTAATGCAGAAATCAACAACACAACTATTCGTTTTGTTCTGCCCAACGAGAATGCACCAGAACTTGCGGCAAAAACTAAATACGACATCGTAATGGCCAATATTTTGGCCAACCCACTACAGGTCTTAGCTCCAGCCTTAGTAAATAAGATGCGCCCAGGTGGAAAAATTGTTCTCTCAGGCGTGCTAGCACGCCAAGCAGAGGAAGTGATTGCAACCTATAGCCAGTGGCTAAGTCTTGCTGTTTGGAAAGAAAGTGAAGGCTGGGTCTGTCTACACGGCACACTTCCAGAACAAGGTGCTAAAGCAAGTGCAGTCGACAAAAATATAGACACTTCAGCTCCGGCTCAAAAAAAAAGTCTTAAATTAATTTTTCTCAGTCTTTTTTTCCTTCTGCTCATGATTTTTGGCGAGCACCTTTCTAGAAATTCATTGCTACCAACATTAGCAACGCGCGTTGATGGCAGCTCCTCTGTGATTGCAACAACTAGTTTTTCTCTTTTGCAGAAGCTGGATGAACAATTGTGTCGTGCACTAGGGTGTGTAAATCGCTCTGTAAGCGATTTTGCTGCCTGGAAAATAACATCCGTCACTCTTTCACCTGAAAACCCGCGAGAGAGCCTTAAAAACGCTTCAAATCAATCTACGCTACAAGTTGAAATACAAAATCGTCTCGCGCTACCTGTTTTGTTCCCAAATTTAGAAATTTCTCTCACCGATGCAGAGGAATCTGAGATCAAAACAATCCGATTTACTCCGCAGGAATGGTTACCAAGCGCTTGGCAAGAATCCCATCCCAACTTTTTACGCCAAGGCGCACCCTCTGGTGAAATTTTTTCTTCTGAATTGCTGATTTCTCTTCCGCAAAATGCTGCGGGCTATCGCGTCAGAATTTTTTACCCTGAAAAGTAGGCTGCAAACTCCACTTAACACTCATTCCAATTGATTCTTATTAGAAAGTAATTATTTATGGCCAGCTTGATCTGCGGTTCTATCGCTTACGACACCATCATGAACTTTGAAGGCAAATTTGCCGATCAAATTCTTCCAGAGCAGATTCACATCCTGAATGTTGCCTTCCTTGTTCCTACCATGCGCCGTGAATTCGGTGGTTGCGCTGGCAATATTGCTTACAACCTAAGCCTTCTTGGAGGTGACCCCATCATCATGGCAACCGTAGGTGGTGATGCTGCTCCTTATCTTGATCGCCTGAAGCAACTCCAGATTGATGCGACGCATATTCGCCAGATTGAGCAGGCATTTACCGCTCAAGCCATGATCACTACCGATCAAGCCAATAATCAAATTACCGCTTTTCATCCAGGTGCAATGGGCGAATCTCATCTCAACCAAGTTTCAGAAGTGATTGCTGAGCGTAGTAAGAATGCAAAAGGTGCAGCTAAATTCGGAATCGTTGCTCCAGATGGTCGCCAAGGGATGTGGGAACACTGTCATCAGCTAGCTGAAGCAGGGATTCCTTTTGTATTTGATCCAGGCCAAGGTTTACCGATGTTCAATGGTCCAGAACTGCTAGAGCTTGTAGATATAGCGAGCTACCTCGCCGTAAATGACTACGAAGGTGAAATGCTCTCCCAAAGAACCGGTTTAAGCCTGTCAAAGGTAGCTGAAAGAGTAAAAGCATTAATTGTCACCAAGGGTGCTGAAGGTGCAGATATCTACTTTGACGGTAAATGCATCGCGATTCCGCCGGTACCAGCAGCAAAAGTAGTTGATCCGACTGGTTGCGGCGATGCATTCCGAGGTGGATTGCTGTTTGGATTAGAAAACGGTATGGATTGGGAGCTCACTGGCCGCTTAGCCAGCTTGATGGGCTCGATCAAAATCACCCATCAGGGACCACAAAATCATCAAATAAGTAAAGATGAAATCGCCGCTCAATTCAAATCTGCATTTGGATTTACCCTCTAAAGCCAATAATTAACTGAAATAGCAATAAAAAAGGGATCTCGTGAGAGATCCCTTTGAACTTCACCCGCCTACAAGCAGAGCTTATGGGCGTGTGCCAGTTGGGAAGGGCCAAGCAGCAGCAGGATTCAACGTAGTTGAAGCGGCAGCTTTTTTAGCCACGGGCTTTTTTACAGCTTTGCCCGCTTTCTTCGCAGCAGGCTTACTTACTTTTTTTTTGCAGCTACGCGCTTCTTAGCAGCAGGACGCTTTTTAGCGGCAGGCTTCTTCTTAGCAGCTACTTTTTTAGCAGCAGGCTTCTTAGCAGCAGCTTTTTTAGCAGCAGGCTTCTTCTTAGCAGCTACTTTTTTAGCAGCAGGCTTCTTAGCAGCTACTTTTTTCTTTGCAGCTGGTTTCTTTGCAGCAACTTTTTTCTTGGCGATTGCCATAGTAATGCTCCTTCACGTGAGGATTAGTACAAACTACCGATTAAGAAGACCCGACCATTCATTTCCGCCTGGTTTTGCAACCGATTGGAGCCGACGAGCGAGCCATTCATCGGCGCGCGGCTTGATGCTAAGTGCTGCACGCTAATGAATCTTGGAAAAAAAGCCGTGGTCCCAAAGGACAACGGCTTCTTTAATTTGCTGAAAAAAATAGAGAGAGTAGACCAGGCACCCTTGGACAAGGGTTTTCGGATTTGAGTCTGGTTTTGCTGACTTTTAAAACTATCCAACCGTCTAATCTCCTATTTAGCCGGCCATGCGCTTTTTAATTAACTACTTATTCCCAACTTAGCGCACCGCCAGTTTGATACTCAATAACGCGTGTCTCAAAAAAGTTTCTCTCTTTTTTCAGATCAATCATTTCTGACATCCATGGGAATGGATTCTCTTCATTTGGGAACATCGCGTCAAGTCCTATTTGCAAACATCTGCGATTACAGATGTATCTTAGGTAACCTTTGAACATCGGCGCGTTCAATCCGAGCACTCCGCGAGGCATCGTATCCTCTGCATAACGGTACTCTAATTCCACCGCTTTTTCGAAGATTGCTTTGATCTCATCTTTGAACGCAGAAGTCCATAACTGCGGGTTCTCCAGCTTGATTTGATTAATTAAATCAATACCAAAATTGCAATGCATAGACTCATCACGAAGGATGTATTGATACTGCTCAGCAGCACCCGTCATTTTGTTTTGACGACCCATTGCAAGTATTTGCGTAAAACCAACATAAAAGAATAATCCTTCCATTACGCAGGCAAAAACGATCAATGATTTGAGCAACATTTGATCAGTTTCTAGTGTCCCGGTTTTGAAATTGGGATCAGTCAACACATCAATAAACGGAATTAAGAACTGATCTTTGGCGCGAATAGACTCGATTTCGTTATACGCATTAAAGATTTCGCTCTGATCTAAACCCAAAGATTCCACAATATATTGATAGGCGTGGGTATGAATTGCCTCCTCAAACGCTTGACGCAATAGATATTGACGGCATTCTGGGGCAGTAATGTGGCGATAAGTACCCAAAACAATATTGTTTGCAGCCAAGGAATCCGCTGTCGTGAAGAAACCGAGATTGCGCTTAATGATGCGACGCTCATCTTCAGTTAAGCCATTGGGATCCTTCCAAAGCGCGATATCGCGATTCATATTGATCTCTTGTGGCATCCAATGATTTGCGCAACCAGCCAGATATTTCTCCCAAGCCCACTTATATTTAAATGGAACCAGCTGATTCACGTCAGTCTTGGCATTAATCACGCGCTTATCAGCAGCATTGACACGCAAAGCTGCGCCACTAACTGAAGAGGCAGCTTGTGCGGGTGGAGTCATGGCAACCTGGTCTGGCTGCGGACGTTGTACCTCAGCTACCGCTGGCTGAGGTGTCAACATAGCTGGTGCTAGTGCGGGCGCGACTTCTTCTTCCCAATTCAACATCTTTTTCTCCTAATATTTATTTTCTAAGTCAGTTAGCAAATAGCTTACTGACACGCTTCACATTCTTCAAATCCAGCATCACCTGGGCGCATTGTGCAAGCAGGGCCGTCCAACTCTTGGGCTGCTGATGCATCCGTACCATTCACACCGCCACCACTAGATACCGCATTTAACTGACCGCTTGCAACCGTAGACTTCTCCACGTGTGTTGCAGCCATGGTGCGGAGGTAATAGGTAGTCTTCAAACCACGCAACCATGCCAACTTGTACGTGTCATCCAATTTCTTGCCAGATGCGCCACCCATATAAATATTGAGTGACTGCGCTTGGTCAATCCACTTCTGACGACGTGAGGCGGCTTCAACCAACCAACTTGGCTCTACTTCGAATGCGGTGGCATATAAGTCACGCAAGTCTTGTGGAACCCGATCAATCTTGGATAAGGTGCCGTCAAAGTACTTCAAATCCGCAATCATGACTTCATCCCAGAGACCACGATCTTTCAAATCACGGACCAAGTACTCATTTACTACAGTGAACTCACCTGAGAGGTTAGATTTCACAAACAAGTTCTGGAATGTCGGCTCGATACAAGCTGATACGCCAATGATATTGGAAATCGTTGCAGTCGGTGCGATCGCCACGCAGTTTGAGTTGCGCATACCGTGCTCCTTAATACGGGCACGCAAGCCATCCCAATTCATAGCGGAGGAACTATCTACCTCAAGGTACCCACCACGCTCTGCCGCTAACAATGCCACTGAGTCTTGTGGAAGAATGCCACGATCCCACAATGAATCCTTGTAGGTACTGTAAACGCCACGCTCTTCAGCCAACTCATTCGATGCTTGATAAGCGTAATAGCAAACCGCTTCCATTGAAGAATCAGCAAACTTCACTGCCTCATCACTAGCATAAGGAATACGTTGCATATGCAAGCAATCCTGGAAACCCATGATGCCCATACCAACTGGACGATGCTTCAAGTTAGAGTTTCGTGCTTTAGCAACAGCGTAATAATTAATGTCAATCACGTTATCCAACATCCGCATTGCAGTGCGAATTGTTTTCTGGAGCTTCTCGTGATCCAAAATCATCTTGCCGGATGCATCAGTAGTCATGTGTGCTGTCAAATTCACAGAACCCAAGTTGCATACTGCGATTTCGCTCTCGTTTGTATTGAGAGTAATTTCAGTACACAAGTTAGAAGAGTGAACTACCCCGATATGCTGTTGTGGGCTACGAATGTTGCAAGGATCTTTAAATGTAATCCATGGGTGGCCAGTTTCAAACAACATACCCAACATCTTGCGCCACAGTTGCTGCGCAGGAATACGACGGAATGGCTTCAATTCTCCGGCGTCTGCTTTTTTCTCATAGGCAACATAGGCCTCTTCAAAAGCCTTACCGAATTTGTCATGCAAGTCAGGTGTATTAGAAGGTGAGAACAATGTCCACTCACCACCCTCCATGACGCGCTTCATGAACAAGTCAGGGATCCAGTTCGAAGTATTCATATCATGCGTACGACGACGATCATCACCAGTGTTTTTGCGCAACTCAAGGAACTCTTCAATATCTAAGTGCCATGTCTCTAAGTAGGCACAAACCGCACCCTTACGCTTACCACCTTGATTCACCGCAACTGCTGTGTCGTTAACTACTTTCAAGAATGGAACTACCCCTTGTGACTTACCGTTTGTTCCTTTGATATGACTTCCCAAGGCGCGTACATTTGTCCAGTCATTACCTAAACCACCAGCAAACTTAGATAAGAGTGCATTCTCTTTCAAGGCTTCGTAAATGCCATCAAGATCATCATCCACTGTTGTCAAGTAGCAGCTGGATAACTGAGGGCGTGTGGTCGCTGAGTTAAACAAAGTTGGTGTACTGGACATGAAATCAAAGGTAGAAAGGATTTCGTAAAACTCGATAGCGCGACGCTCACGATCTAACTCATTCAAAGACAGGCCCATTGCCACACGCATGAAGAATGCCTGAGGCATTTCAATACGGCGGTCTTCAATATGCAGGAAGTAACGGTCATACAAAGTTTGTAAACCGAGGTAGTTAAACTGCAAGTCACGGCTTGCATTTAAAGCAGCAGCCAATCTTGGTAAGTCAAACTCACGCATACGTGGGTCTAAGAGTTCAGCAGAAATACCTTCATTGATGTACTTGGCAAAATAGCTGCCGTACTCGGCCTGCATATCACCTTGCAATACTTCGCGACCTAGGATTTCTTTACGAATCACGTGCATCAGAATGCGTGCAGTCACTTGGCTATATGCAGGATCTTTTTCAATCAAAGTACGTGAGGCCAAAATTGCGGAGTCATAGACTTGAGCCATCGGCACACCGTCGTACAAATTCTTGATGGTTTCAGTAATGATTGGGCTTGCGTCAATATTGTTACCAAGGCCTTCACAGGCAGCTTCGATAATGGTGCGCAAAGCCGCCATATCTAATAACTTCTCAACACCGTTATCTAATACCTTCAAACCCGGCTCAGTTACTTGAGCAGAAGCTTGAGTTTCTTGTGCAGTGGTCTGTTGTGCAGCACGCTCTTGGTTGCGCTTTTCACGATAAAGAACATATGCACGAGCAACGTTGTGCTCACCACTACGCATTAAGGCTAATTCCACCTGGTCTTGGATATCTTCAATATGGAAGGTGCCACCGTTTGGACGACTACGCAACAGGGCCCGAACCACTGCGTGGGTTAGTTGCTCAACCTGCTCACGTACACGTGCAGAAGCAGCGCCCTGACCACCGTTAACCGCCAAAAATGCTTTTGTAACTGCAATGGCAATTTTGGATGGCTCAAATGCCACCACTGATCCATTGCGGCGAATGATCTTGTAATCTGACAATTGAGTGGCTTGGCCACCGCCTACTCCACCAGCAACAAAACCAGCAGACGGGGTTTGATTCATAGATTCTGAGGAGCTTATTCCTGGATTATTTGTGCCTGCAGTCTGTCCTGCTGTCTGGGGGTTGGCGTATGTCATATTTTTCCTGCTTATATATATAGTTATTTGGACAAAAATCGTTAAAAAACAATAGGGTATTGCTGTATTAAAACACTACATCTAGTGTTTCGAAGTGCATTTGACACTAAGTATAGGGAAATATTCAGAAATTAGTAAGATATTTCTGACGAATATTTATAAGTATTTTTCCCTATATTTTCAATAAATTAGGGCTCATTTTGGTGCAG
>JBEGUE010000053.1:0-4617 GCA_041179045.1 Pseudomonadota bacterium | reverse complement strand
TTTGCAAATTCGGCAAAAAGCGACGCTTCGTTTTATTGTTTGCATGGGATACATTGTTGCCAACCATCGGCTTCTTCCCAGTGACTTGGCAAACTTTTGCCATGACATAACTCCATTAATTTCGAAAAAAGAAGATTGTATCAGTCTCTAGGTACTTTGATCTACCCCTTATTGGCTTTAGTTTTGAGGGTGAGGAAAAATAGTTACCAATATGGGTCAAAACATACCATTAAGTTAGTAATTACTTCTATTTATAGTCATTTTTCATAAGACCCTCATCAGAAAAAGAGAAAAAACCGCTATCACTCACGATACAGTGATCAAGCAGGGGGATATCGATCAACTGCAAGGCTTTAGCTAATGTTTTGGTCAATTCTTGATCGGCAATGCTCGGTCGTGGGTTTCCGCTGGGGTGATTATGTGCCACGATCAGGGCGCTAGCATTTCTGGCGAGGGCCTCCTTGAGGATTTCTCGCGGGTAAACGGCGGTGTGGCTTAGGGAGCCTCTAAAGAGCTCCTGGCACTCAATCAGGCGTAGGCGGGAGTCGAGGTACAGGCACAGGAAAACCTCGTGTGGCAGGCGCCCAAACCTGGCCTGTAAGAACTCTCGGACATAGCCTGGAGATGTAAGAACAGACTCTTGGGATAGGGTTTCCTCAAGGCTGCGCTTGACAAGCTCATAGGCCGCTTGGATTTGTGACCACTTGGAGATGCCCATGCCATGAATCTGGGTTAATTCTTCTGGGGTGCAGGACATGAGGCGTGGCAAATTACCGAAATGGTGGAGAAGGTCCTCAGCTAGAGCCACGGCAGTCTTGCCTTTGACGCCAACACGCAGAAAGATCGCGAGTAATTCAGCGTCGCTCAGGGCTGCTGCACCAAGAGCACGTAGTTTTTCGCGAGGCTGCTCCATTTTTGGCCAATCCGTGATCGGCAAGTGCACGCTACGGTCGGGCCTAGATACAATTACCTTATGACTAAGCTTACGGTTTTGCCCAATTCCTTCCTGACTCTCAACTATCGGCTGACTTTGCCCAGCGGAGATGACTACATCAATACTTTTATCGATCGCCCTGCGACGGTGTTGATGGGTTCTGGACAATTTGCGCCTTGTTTTGAAAAGGTGTTGATCGGATTGGGTGTGGGTGAAAAGAAAAGCGCCTTGTTGCCACCAGAAGAAAGTTTTGGCGAGCGCAAAGAAGAATTAATTCAGTGGGTTTCTTTAAATGCGCTTAAAGAAGGTCGCGAGGATGATGCGCAATTTAATCCTGGCGATGTCATTGAATTTAATGCGCCCGGTGGCGCTCAATACGCAGGCGTGTTGCAATCGATTAATGAAGAAGGTGCCTGGTTTGATTTCAATCACCCACTTGCTGGAAGGCCTGTTACCTTCGAAGCTCAAATTGTTGCGATTTTGTAGCCGATGAATAAGCAAACTATTACACCAATAGGCGCAGAAGGCGCTGCTGAAATTCTGATGGCGCAGCCCCGTGGCTTTTGCGCGGGCGTTGATCGTGCAATCAATATTGTGAATGAAGCGCTGACACGCTTTGGTGCCCCAATTTACGTTCGTCATGAGATTGTTCATAACGCTTACGTCGTAAATGAACTGCGTGAAAAGGGTGCTGTGTTTGTGGATGAGTTGCATGAGGTTCCCAAAGGCGGCATTGTGGTGTTTAGTGCTCACGGTGTTTCTCAAGAAGTTCGTCAAGACGCTGAGGCGCGTGGCTTGCAGGTATACGACGCAACTTGCCCCCTGGTTACAAAGGTGCACGTTGAGGTTATTAAGATGTGCAAAGATGGTTTTACTGTCTTGATGATTGGCCATGCGGGGCATCCGGAGGTCGAAGGTACGATGGGGCAGGTTAAGGAAGGTGTTCATCTGATTGAGAAAGTGGCAGATATTGCTAAGTTGCCTTTTGCTGCAAATGAAAAAATCGCTTTTGTCACGCAAACGACACTCTCTGTTGATGAGACCAAAGAGATTGTCGATGCCTTAATTCAAAAATTTCCAAATATTGTGCAACCCCGTAAGCAAGATATTTGTTATGCCACTCAAAATCGCCAAGATGCTGTGAAATTTATGGCTCCTCAAGTTGAGGTAGTTATTGTGGTCGGGAGTAAGGCAAGCTCGAACTCGAATCGCTTGCGTGAATTAGCTGAAAAACTGGGTGTACCGGCCTACATGGTCGACGCACCAGAGCAGCTTCAGGCCGAATGGTTTATTGGTAAGAGGCGCGTAGGCTTAACGGCAGGCGCATCAGCCCCTGAAAGTCTAGCCCTTTCGATTGTGGCCAAGATTCAAGAATTTGGGCCGCGCAGTATTCGCAATCTGGAAGGTGTGGTGGAGGATGTCACATTCTCGCTGCCCAAGAATTTAGTTGGCTAGCAAGCAAGACCATTGTTGGATGATTGCTGCAATAAAAGATAAAGGGGCTTCGAGCCCCTTTATTACATTCAATCTGAGTATTTTTTAGCTTACTTGCTTGAGCAACTCTCTCAAAATATTACACATCTGACGGATCTCATCATCAGAAACATTGAGTGCTGGCATAAAGCGTAGCAAATTCGGTCTTGGTGAATTAATTAATAAGCCCTCTGGAGTTCTATCGCGAGCCAATTCAACTAACTTCCCGCCGATATCACTACTCAACATCAGGGCGCGCAATAATCCTTCGCCGCGCTCGCCATCTAGATTAAATTCTGCGGAGATGGCAAGAAGTTCTTTGCTAAGCAGCTCCCCTTTGGTGCGCACAGACTCTAGGAAACCTGGCGCCAATAATTGCTCGATCACACTGATGCCCACTGCGACCATCAATGGATTGCCGTTGTAGGTGCCACCTTGGTCGCCAGGTACAAAACAAGCAACCTCATCAGTTGCCATCAATGCTGCTAATGGCACGCCACCACCAATGCCTTTGCCCAGGGTCATGATGTCTGGTTCGATGCCGTAGTGCTGATAGGCAAAGAGGGTTCCAGTACGACCACAGCCAGCCTGGACTTCATCAACGATCAGCAGAATATTGTTTTCTTTAGTGAATTTACGCAGGCCTTGCATGAATTCTTTGGTGGTGGGAATGACTCCACCTTCACCTTGAACCGGCTCAAGCATCACTGCAACTGTTTTATTGGTCACCAGTTTTTTAACGGACTCTAAATCATTCAAATCAGCTTTGAGAAAACCAGGAACTTGTGGGGCAAACATGGTGTCCCAGCCTGGCTTACCAGATGCGCTCATCGTTGCTAAGGTACGACCATGAAAGCTGTGATCAAAAGTAATGATTTCAAAGGCGCCTGATTTATTCAATTGCCCCCATTTGCGCGCTAACTTAATAGCGCCTTCATTAGCCTCAGCTCCACTATTGGCGAAAAATACTTTGTTAAAGCAGCTGTTATTCGTTAGTAGATTCGATAAGCGAATCATTGGCTCGTTATAAAACGCAGGACTTGGATTAATGAGTTTCTTTGCTTGTGCGTTGAGCGCTTCAATCATGCCAGGGTTGCTGTGACCGAGACAGTTCACTGCCCAGCCTTGCAAGAAATCTAAATAACGCTTACCGTTGTTATCAGTCAGCCATGAGCCTTTACCCTCAACCATAGTCAATTCTGGTCGCGGGGTAATAAACATCACTGAGTGGGCGTCTACGGATTGGGCTGGCTTATTCATATCGTATGCAAAGTGAAATCAAATGAGGTCTCTATTATCGCGCTTAGCGGGCTAGTTTGTCGCGAGGTCAGCAGCGCTGGTAAAAGAATCTGCAAAGAATTCTTCCTCAGGCAAATGACACTGAGATGAAAAGTCCTGGCGGGCCGCATTGACCATGACAGGAGCACCGCAGGCATAGACCTGGTAGGTACTCATATCAGGATTATCTGCAATCACGGCTTGGTGCACAAAGCCGGTGCGTCCATGCCATTGATCCTCAGAAAGAGCATCTGAAATGACTGGAATGTACTTGAAGCTAGGAATATCTTTTACCCATGACTGGCAGAGTTCATTGAGGTAGAGGTCGCTTGGGCGCCGACCACCCCAATATAGATGAATCGGGCGCTGGATCTTTTTGAGCTGCATTTGCTCAATAATGGATTTAATCGGTGCAAAGCCGGTGCCTGCCGCAACAAAGATGATAGGTTTCTTAGAATCTTCCCTTAAAAAGAAGCTACCCAGTGGACCTTCAAAGCGCAGGATGTCTTTTTCCTTGAGGGCGGGTTCTTTTGCGCCAAACACAGAGTCAGTAAAAAGACCGCCAGGTGAATGGCGAATATGCAATTCGAGGGGACCTTCTTGATCGGGTGCATTGGCTATCGAGTAGGCGCGGCGCTGACCATCTTTGAGTAGGAACTCTAAATATTGGCCAGCTAAAAATTGAAAGCGCTCAGCAGCTGGTAGTTGCAATTGAAGAATGGCCACATCTGCGCTAGGTTTTACGATGGTGTTCACGCGACAAGGCACTTTCCGAATGGCAATATCGCTAGCACCTTGAACTTCACGAGCTTCAATGAGAAGGTCTGATTTGGCATGGGCGCAGCAAAACAAGGTGCCGCCAGCAGCTTCATCAGTCGGGCTTAGGGCTGCAGCGCTATGTTGACCATGCTCTACCTGACCTTCTAAAACCT
>JBEGUE010000052.1:0-12649 GCA_041179045.1 Pseudomonadota bacterium | reverse complement strand
TTTAGTCTTCGACTTTTACGCGTACGCTCATAAAAATCATCTGGTTTAAGCCGAACCCATTTGATAAAAGACGTCATTTGGTTTTGAAGTTGAAGCTCTTCTATTGTGTTGTATTGGCGCGCTAACTCTGTTTCTGTAAAGAGGGCATGTATTTGTCGATGACAAATCCGGTGTAACGCGATAGTTTGACGACCCCCATGTGACTTAGGAACAAGGTGGTGTAAATCTCTTTGTAGCTTAGGAATATTCCTACCGCAAAGAGGGCACAGTGACTCCTCCTCCATCGGCGCTGATGGAATTGAAAATTCTGCCTCGATTTGTTTTTTCTTAATTCGTCCGGTCACGATTTGTCTGAGCAATAAGCAAAAAATATCTTTTTTACTTTACAGTAAATGCGCAGTACATGTGCTCACGTGCAAAGTTGATCTCGCTTGCTAGCCTGTCTGGAGCTATGGGATCGAGCTATAACTACTTATATTTAGTCTTTAGTTTTGGTTCTAAATTCATCTTAATTCAGCCACATATTAATGGTGTATTCTTAATTAACGTCATTTAATAGTTGAGATCGTTCAAATGCAAGATGCTATAGACTTCAAAACGCTTGTAAGCCAAATAGGCGAGGCTGTTATTATTTCTGATCGAGATGAAAATATCTTATTTTGGAATGCATCTGCCGAGCGGATCTTTGGATTTACTACAGATGAGGCTTTAGGTAAAACACTCAGCATTATCACGCCTGAGCGCTTTAGAGAGCGTCACTCGAAAGGCTACTTTCATACTATTCAGACTGGGCAAACCAAGTATGGGCACACCTTACTGAGAGTTCCTGCAGTTCATAAGGATGGGCATCCTATTTCAATTGCATTCTCGGTAAGCATGTTGTTTGATGAGCAAAAGCAAGCCATTGCAATAGCAGCGATTATTCGTGATGAGACGGAGCGGTTTCAGGAGGAGCGTCAGTTAAAAGCAAAGCTGGCAGCTTATGAGAGCGGCGATTGAGTTTTATCAGGCAGTTAATAATCTTAACCCCAGTATCGAGCTCTAAATGCAGATATGAATTTTTTTTAGTAGCTAGATCTTAGAAATTGTCTGTCGCACAAGAGACCTTGCCCGATTTGATTGCCTTTAAAAATGTGGCATAGTCAGCTTCATTTTGCTTGCTGTAAGCGATTGAGAACTTAACGAGAGCATCATCTAGGGCTTCACTTTTTCCGCAGTAGCCGGCAAGAACAGCAGGATCTCCAGATCGGGCATGGGCGTTGGCTAAAGCCCATCCAAAGAGTTTTGCAAAATCAGGGAACACTTTAGTGTTGATGCCATCTCCCCCAACTGAAATTCCACCCTTCATGTCGCGTAGCTGTCTTACATAAAAATCGGTTTCTGCTGTTTTCCCAAAGCCGAGAAAGAGGTCTGGAGCCCCTTGTATTAAGCACTGCCCATGAACGACGCGCTCTCCTTCGGATTTAAATTGCGTACCTGGAAAAAATGAAGCAAGAACCGATTTTTGCGCCTGTTTCGTTTGAAGGAAAAGTGGGTCATTTGCATCGAGCCCCTCAAAGTACATTACCCAGCAAGCAGTACCTACACTACCAACCCCAACAACCTTTCTTGCCCAATCAATCCATTTGTAGCGCGCTAATAAATGTCTTCGATCTGGTGCTAAAGACTGAATATAGGAATTTAAACCTTCGTCATTGAGCTCGGTAATTCTTGTTCCGTGAGGTGAAAATTCGGGATGTTCTATGAGCGGAGGATTATTGATGAGTCGAATTCCCTCACTACTTGGTTCTGTCAGCTTTCCAAGCATGCCATGACCACTATTTTTCCGAGCCTTATCCAATAAGCCCTTTAAATACTTTTGGCTTGCAGTATTTGCATTTTTTGCTGCAATGCTACTTAATGATTTGTCATCTATATAAGTACGCTTGAGATCAATGTAAGACATGGAGGCATATTGATGAAGATTATTTCTATATGCTCTAGAGATATTGCGCACAATATCTTCTCCATAGGCCTGATCTTGACCAAGCAACTTCGAAGCAATCATCGCACTAGCTGTCAGCCGCTTTAAATCCCAGTCAAAATTTCCGGGAAGGGTTTCATCAAAATCATTAATTCCAAAGACCAATTGGTGTTCTGTTGTGGAAAAGAACCCAAAGTTACTAACGTGCATATCTCCGCATAATTGAACTTGAATGGAGGGGCTCGGGAGTTTGGCTAAGTCATGCGCCATAGTTGCAGCGCCACCTCTAAAAAATGCAAAGGGATCGGCGGCCATTCGAGCATGACGAATTGGTACGTATTCAGGAATTCGGGTTTGAGCCTGAGTAAGCAAAATCTCAATTGGGCCTTGGCGCTTGCTCACTTCAGTAAATTGCCCAATTGAGGAGCGATCAACCTCTTTACGAATCGATTTTCCTAAGCTAAGCCGCTCTTGAGGGCTTGGATTCTTCTTAAGAAATGACTCATACAGTTTGCTGGACATCGTTCTATGATCTCATAAACTGTGAGCAGTAAAAAGCCCCGCAAAGCGAGGCTTAGTGATGCTTGGTGGGTCGGGCGAGATTCGAACTCGCGACCAACGGATTAAAAGTCCGCTGCTCTACCGACTGAGCTACCGACCCAGTAAAAGAAAGATTATAGCAAGAAGTTTATGGGTACTCCCGGGTCTGTAGGCGTCTGCCTTCAAGCCCTTGTACTTACAAGAGTGCTATGCGTTTGCGCGTCTGGCAACAGGTGGATTTTTGGAGAAATAGTCCTTAATTCCCCTCATAATCGCTTCAGCAATTCGGTCTTGATAGGCATCGTCATTGAGGCGCGCCTCCTCTTGTGGATTGCTAATAAAAGCGGTCTCAACCAAGATGGATGGGATGTCGGGGGCCTTGAGAACGGCAAAGCTAGCTTGTTCAACTTTGGGTTTATGTAGTGGGGCAAATCCGCTGATTTGCTTGAGGATGGAAGTGCCCACTTGAAGTGAGTCTTTGATCTGGGCGGTGGTCGACATATCTAGCAGTAGATTGGCTACTTGCTTGTCTTGCGTCTTAATATTGATACCACCGATTAAATCTGACGAATTCTCTTTATTGGCCATCCAGCGTGCCGTCGTACTGCTGGCACCCATTTGAGATAGGGCAAAGACTGAAGCGCCTTTTGCTCTCGGTTCAATAAAAGCATCTGCATGAATCGAGATAAATAAATCCGCTTCAACGCGGCGTGCTTTTTGTACTCGCGTATGCAAGGGTACAAAGTAATCGCCATCCCTAGTTAGAAACGGGCGCATATAGGGATCACTCTCAATTTTGTCGCGCAAACGTTTAGCAATAGAGAGCACAACATGCTTTTCTTTGGAGCCCATTGCACCAATTGCACCCGGATCTTCTCCACCATGACCTGCATCGATTGCAATGGTGATGAGGCGCTTCTGTTTGGTTTTTACGGAAGACTCTTTTATGTCGGGAATGGCTTGCGCTACTGGAGCCTTGGGGGCATCCTTTTCTTTTTTTGTGGCGAACTGTGCAATCAAGTCAATTTCTTCATTGGCCTTATCTAAGGCGCTCTCTTTTCGGGCGCTACTCTTAACTAGTTCCATCAAGGGATCTGGTGGTGTAGCAGGGTAGAGATCGAGCACCATGCGGTATTGATACTCTGCAATAGGATCTAGCGTGAAAAGCTGTGGCTTCACCGGTTCCTTGAGATCAAATACCAGGCGCACCATGCCGGGTTGGAACTGCCCCACCCGAATCTGTGAAACATAGGGGTCATTTGACTTCACTTTGGCGACTAAATCTTTCAGGGTGGAATTGAGTTCCATGCCTTGAACATCCACCACTAAGCGATCGGGGTTGGTAAGTAGTTGTTGAGTAATAGGTAATGCTTTATCAGACTCAAGCGTGATGCGTGTGTAATCTTCTGCGGGCCAAATACGTACACCTAAGATCTTGGCTCCCCAAGCAATCTCTGCCTCACCAAAGAAAATAATGAAACCCAGCATCTTGGCTGAAGTTTTGAGATGCTTTCTTCTGGAGGAGTTAATGGGGGGCTTACTCATTTCTATTGAGGGTGCAATCTCTCTATGACGGTGATCCCAAGTGCGGAGTTTCCTTTGAGTTCTATTTGTCTCTCTGACTCTTGTTCGCCTGCTACCAAGTGAATTGCAATATCAAAAGCAGGAAGGGTGCCCTCAGCTTTCTCTGGCCACTCGACCAAACAAAATCCAGGCTCATCAAAATGCTCTGCAAAACCCGCCTCTTGCCATTCCAAAGGATCTCGCATGCGATAGAGATCAAAATGGTTCATTGCTAGAGTCTTGCCATGGATGATGAGTGGATAGGGTTCACATAAGGTATAGGTTGGACTCTTCACTCGACCCTCATATCCCAAGCCTTGTATGAGATGGCGGGCAAGGGTGGTCTTGCCAGCCCCAAGATCGCCCTCTAGGGATATATTGAGGTGAGCGCTTTGATCAGCTTGAAAAAGATGGCCAAGGCTTGAGGCAAGCTTTTGCGCTAAAGCGGTTGTATCCGCTTCTTGCCTACAATGTTGAGTAAATGAATTCTGAGCCATTTGCCTAGTTTATTCAATTATTGAGCTACATTCTGTATTCCTAATGACTTCTTCCCAAATGCCGATCTCTGATGACCAGGCCAATCTTCGTGAATGGCTTGATGAGCAGTCTCGTCAATTGGGTTTTGATGGCTTGCGTATTACAGATACCCATCTTGGCATCGCCACTGACCGTCTCAATAATTGGCTAGCAGAGGGGCAGCATGGTCAGATGGAATACATGGCAAGGCATGCACAATTGCGTTCTGATCCAGCCCTCTTGGTTCCAGGTACGGTCAGAGTCATTTGCGTCACCATGAATTACCTCTCCCCCAAAATTGATTTTGATGGCGAGTGGCAACGTTTAGCTGATCCAAGCCAGGCTGTAGTGTCGGTATATGCCCGAGGGCGTGACTATCACAAAGTCCTGCGCAATCGTTTGCAAGAGTTTGCACAGCTTATTGAAAAGCGTATTGGATCATTTGGTTATCGCGTGTTTACTGATTCTGCACCACTGATGGAAGTGGAGTTGGCTCGTAAGGCAGGCTTAGGTTGGCGAGGTAAACATACCTTGTTACTCAATCGTGAATCTGGATCCACCTTCTTTTTGGGTGAGATCCTGGTAGATGTTCCATTGCCTGTAGATCAAGAGCAGGAGTCGCATTGTGGAACCTGTCAGTCTTGTATAGATATTTGTCCCACGCAGGCCATTACTGCGCCTTACCAATTAGATGCGAGACGGTGTATTTCCTATTTGACGATCGAGAACCCAGGCGCCATTCCGGTGGAGTTTCGAAGGGCGATGGGTAATCGTGTTTACGGATGCGATGATTGCCAATTGATTTGCCCTTGGAATAAATTTGCGCAACGTACAGCCTTGCCAGATTTTGCTGAGCGCCATGGCCTCGGGAAGGCAAGCCTCTTACAACTTTGGTCTTGGACTGAGGATGAATTTGAGAAGCGCCATGAGGGTAGTGCTATTCGTCGGATTGGCTACTCCAGGTGGCGCAGAAACTTAGCGGTGGCCATGGGGAATGCTTTGGCTGCCGATGATGTGCCCGAATTAGATAAAGACCGCCTACGGCAGGCTTTGCAGGGCGCCTTGCCCTTGGCAGACCCCTTGGTAGCTGAGCATATCGACTGGGCGCTCAGTTCCTAAGTATTTTTGGCAAAGTACTTAGCAGCTCTTACAATCAAAACATGTCATCAGCTGACCAACCCTTTATAGACCCCAGTGAAATCAAGCTAGAAGCTTCAGTGGCGCAGCGCTATAAAAATCGCAGCGAGGCTTTCTGGGCAGGTATTCGCGATGCGGCCGGTGCACCTGCAATGGTGCTCTTTACTGGCATGGTGGGTTTTGGTGCGATGGGTAAAACCAACGGTATGGATGCTTGGTTTACCACTGCCACTAGCTTCTTTATGTTCGCATTGCCCGGTCAAGTGGTTTTACTCGAGATGGCAATTACCGGGTCATCCGTTTTTGCTATTGCTCTCGCAGTGACTTTAACTTCCACGCGTTTTATCACGATGACAGTAACGCTCTTTCCACAGTTCCATGAAAAAGATCGCAATCATGGGCTCTACGCTTCCGTACATCTTTTGGCAATGACTGCGTGGGCTATTTCCATGCGAGAGTTTCAGACGATAGAAGCAAAGCATCGCTCGAGTTACTTCGTCGGTCTTGGTTTGCTGTGTTGGATTATTTCTATTCCGGGGACTATTCTGGGATATTTGTTGGCGGGTGTAGTGCCGCCGTACGTTACGCTTGGCCTCGTGTTCATCAACCCATTATTCTTTTTGCTGACCTTCACCGAGGTGAAGCCTTGGGTAAACCGAATCGCCATTGGCTTAGGTTTTGTATTGGGCCCCCTTTTCTTTCTCTTAGATCGTGACACCAGTTTGCTGACTACTGGTCTAGTAGGGGGAACGATCGCTTATGTATTTGATCGCAAAGTGCTACGTAAAAGAGCGGGGGTGATCAGTTGATAAACGCGAGCCTTCAGGGTTGGGGTTTGTGGATTGCCTTAGCGGGCGCCACCATCGGAACCTATATTTGTCGAGCCATTGGTGTATTGCTCGCCAAAAGAATTAATCAAGAGAGCGAAATCTTTCGTTATCTTTCTGCCGTTACTTATGCGATGGTGGCGGCCCTCGTTGTCAGAATGGTCCTCATGCCGATTGGCCTCCTCTCAACCGTACCTGTCTGGATTCGATTGCTGATTTGCGCTTTAAGTATTGGTGTGATGGTTTCAAAACCAACACACCGTCTGGTTCCAGCCCTATTGACTGGAACCTTGTTGATGCTAGCGTACGGTGTTATTCGCTAACTTGTATTGACACCCTGTTTAGAGATGCGCTGCCAAGATCTTGGCGATATGAACAGCGTCTCTTTGGGTGCCATCGGCAATCTGGTGGCGACAACTGGTGCCATCCGCAACTACCCAACTCTCTGGTGCTTTACGAATCGCAGGTAAGAGGCTAGCTTCTGCCATTTGCTTAGACACTTCAATGTGCTCAGCTTCGTAACCAAAGCTACCAGCCATACCGCAACAGGAAGACTCAATCAGCTGAGGCTGCGCATTCGGAATGAGTTTCAGAAGTTCCATTGCAGGCGTGACAGCAGCAAATGCTTTTTGATGGCAATGACCATGAAACAACACTGGGCGCGTTGCAGTTTTCAATGACAGCTTGAGTTTGCCTGCCTTGACCTCACTTGCTAAAAATTCTTCTAAGAGCTGTGCATGCTTGCTGACAGTAACTGCCCGCTCACCAAAGCCCATTACTAGTGCTTCGTCCTTTAAGGTGAAAAGACAGGAAGGCTCTAGACCAATAATGGGAATATCTTTTTCTGCAAAAGGCGCTAGATGGTTGACTAACTCATCTAGACTGGCTTTGGCTTTATCGACCATACCAGCCGCTAGGTAGGTGCGACCACAGCAAAATTCTTTAGAGCAGGTATTAGCACTCTTAGTTTCGGTTTTAGTCTTTTGTGGAATGTGAACACGATAGCCAGCCGCTTGTAAAACTTGTAGAGCTGCACGTAAGTTCTCATCCTCAAAATAGGCATTGAAGGTATCGGCTAATAACACCACTCCCTTATTGCCATTCGCGTCTAATGTGCTCAGTTCTGCGGGAGTAAATTGATGGGGCGCAATTGCGCTTGGATTATTCCAGAAAGTTTTCGCTTTCCAGATTGGCAGACTTCTTTGAGCAGAAATCCCCATCACCCATTCTTGTAATTTAGCAATCGGCGCAATGTGGTTCCTTAGATTAAGGAGTGCAGGTAAACCAGGAATGCTGCTAATCATGGGTGCATATTGAGGTAAATAGGCAACAGCGAGATCGCGCATCGTGTGCCCAGTCCGCTTCTTGTAAGCAGATAAAAACTCGATCTTCATCTTTGCCATATCAACGCCAGTGGGGCATTCACGGCGACAGGCTTTACAGCTGACACAAAGTTCCATCACCTCTTTAATAGCATCGCTACCCAGAGGTGAGCTCCCGTCTTTAATATCCAGTTGATTTGAGAGGGCTAGGCGCAATGTATTAGCGCGACCGCGGGTAAGGTGCTTTTCATCACGGGTAACGCGATAGCTTGGACACATGACTTCCGCATCAAACTTGCGGCAATGACCATTGTTGTTGCACATCTCTACTGCTTTAGCAAAGCCCATCGCTGGATCGCCGCCAGTGCCTGGCGCACTGGTCTCTTCAGTAACGGGATTGTTCTGTACGTTCCAGGCGGACCAATCTAAAGCAGGTTGCAGCGGAATGACTTTATAGCTCGGCGGAAAGCGGAAGTTGCTTGAATCATCCATCTTTGGCGGGTTAACAATCTTGCCAGGATTAAACAATCCGTTTGGATCAAACTCATGCTTAATTTCTGCAAGCGCTTCAGTAATCTTGGGGCCAAATTGCCAGGAGATCCACTCGCCACGGCATAGTCCATCACCGTGTTCACCACTATAGGCACCTTTGTACTTGCGCACCAATGCAGAAGCCTCTTCGGCAACTGCGCGCATCTTTTGCGCGCCATCACGACGCATATCCAGAATAGGGCGCACATGCAATGTACCTACAGAAGCATGTGCATACCAAGTGCCACGTGAACCGTATTTGGAAAATACTTCTGTGAGTGCTTGAGTGTATTCAGCAAGACTCTCTAGTGGAACTGCGCAATCCTCAATAAAGCTCACTGGCTTGCCATCGCCCTTAAGGCTCATCATGATGTTCAGACCAGCTTTACGCACTTCCCATAAGTTCTTTTGCAAACCAGCATCAGGCATCGGCACTACCGAGCCTGGTAGACCAAGGTCACCCATTAAGCTTTGTAAAGACTTTATTTTTTCAAGTAAGGGTGCATGCGCTTCCCCTGAAAACTCTACCAACAAGATGGCCTCAGGAGTTTGAGCGCTAGCATCAATCAGCGCGGTCTCAATGGTTTTCTTGAAGCTAGGATTGTGGCGCGCCAAGTCAATCATGGTGCGATCAACTAACTCAACAGCGGTAGGGCCAAGCTTGACGATGTGTTGCGCACTATCCATTGCTTTGAAGAAGCTCGCAAAGTTCACTACTCCCAGTACTTTGTGTTGCGGTAATGGCGCTAACTTCAGTTCAAGGGATTTAAAGTAAGCTAATGTACCCTCGCTGCCTACCAAAAGGTGCGCTAAGTTAACGCTGCCATCTTTGGTGTAAGGGAGCTCACTTTGCGGATGAAATACATCTAGGTTATAGCCAGCGACACGACGCAAGACTTTGGGGAAGTGCGCCTCGATCTCAGGTTGCAGCGTATTAGCGAGACCTTTAACAAAGTCACCCAACTGTTTTGCGGCGCCGGAGCTGTGAGCGTAATTTCCAAAGCTGGCCACTTGTCCGTTTGCTAACCAGGCATCGATTCCTAAAACGTTGTGCACCATGTTGCCATAAGCAATTGATCGACTGCCGCAAGAGTTATTGCCAGCCATGCCACCAATGGTTGCTTGCCCTCCGGTAGAAACGTCTACTGGATACCAAAGGCCGTGTGGCTTGAGTGCAGCATTGAGATGGTCGAGCACAATACCGGGCTCAACAATCGCTGTAGCCTTGACTGGATCTGCATGTAGAAGTTTGCGAAAGTATTTAGTGTTATCGATAACAAGTGATGTGCCAGTAGTCTGTCCGCACTGACTGGTGCCACCACCACGCGGCAACACTGGAACACCTAAGTCAGCTGCAATCTGAATCGCCGTGGCAATGTCCTCAGCTGTTTTAGGAATAAAGACAGCAACTGGCATGGCTTGGTAGATCGATGCATCGGTTGCATAGCGTCCGCGACTAGCTATATCCGTCATGACCTCGCCAGAGGTTTCTTGTCTCAGGCGTTTAGCAAGCTCGGCCTTATTGGCAACGAACTCTGGCAATGGCAAATCAACGGGCTTGTTCATGCTGCAACCTTCTCTTTAGATTCTGAGTCAACTAATTGAATAACGACATCACGCTTATTCATGACATGCTGCATCATGACTTTACGCATCCGCACGCTATCGCGGGCCTTTAATGCGTCTAACATTTCTTGATGCTCCTCGACGGCTTTTTCCCACTTAACACCATCCTGATTGGAGCGAAAGCGGAGTGCCTCAATACGAGCGTTCACTTGGCTAAATAGTTGACTGAGGACAGGGTTGTTTGCCGCGTGATTAATGGCTTGGTGAATCTTGAGATTAAGCCGATAGTAGCTAGATAGATCCCTGCGGGCATACGAGGCCATCATTTCGTATTGGAGTGCCTCAAGTTCAATCAGTGTTTGATCGCTGATGTTTTGTGCTGCCAGCTCTCCAGAGAAGCCTTCTAAATTGGCAATTACATCAAAGGTGTGAATGATGTCGTCTTTGCTCAGTTGAATGGCAATAGCGCCACGGTTAGCAATTAACTCAACTAGTCCATCGGCAGCTAGACGTCGAATCGCCTCGCGAATGGGGGTGCGTGAAACGTTGAGCTGCTCCGCTAACTCGCGTTCATTGAGCTTACTGCCAGGCGTAATGGCACCCTCTACTAATAAAGCTCTGAGCTTAAGGAAGATAGCTTCATGCAAGTTTTGTGTATTTGCTGGTGTTGTGAGCATCATTTGAAATGCCTTGAATTTGTATACATAATCACTATAACGCATCTATTCGCCTAAATAACGCCTTAAATAGCTTATTTTTTTGATTATTTAGAAATTATTTTGCATACAAAATTGTAAATTGCCCAAAAGTAACTTACACTGGCTTCCAAGATTAACCACAAAAACCAAGCGAGACTCAGCATGCTAAAACTAGATAACCACCTCTCGGGGCGTCATTTCTTACATATTCCCGGCCCGAGCCCGGTACCTTCCCGCATTTTGCGGGCGATTAGCTATCAAACTATCGACCACCGCGGTCCTGAATTCGGGGAATTTGGTCTCAAGGTTTTGGATGGCATTAAAAAGATTTTTAAGACCGAGCAACCCGTCATTGTTTACTCCGCTTCGGGAACAGGTTCCTGGGAAGGCGCTCTAGTTAACGTCCTCAATCCCGGCGATAAGGTGCTCTTTTATGAAACCGGTCAGTTTGCTAATTTGTGGGTTGCTCTCGGCAAGCGTCTTGGTTTAAATGTTGAGGTAGTGGGCAAGCCAGGCCAAGACACTTGGCGTTGGGGTGTTGACGCGTCAGTGATTGAAGAGCGCTTACGCAAAGACACTGGCCATGAAATCAAAGCAGTTTGTGTAGTTCATAACGAAACCTCTACTGGCGTTACTTCCAACATTGCTGCGGTTCGCAAAGCGATTGACTCGCTGAAGCATCCGGCTTTGTTATTGGTCGATACCGTATCTGGCTTGGGCTCCGCGGACTATGAGCATGACAAATGGGGTGTGGACGTGACTGTGTCTGGATCACAAAAAGGTTTAATGTTGCCTCCAGGCATTGGTTTTAATGCCTTGTCAGCCAGAGCAATTGAAGTTAGTAAAACGAACAAGATGCCGAAGTCTTATTGGGCTTGGGATGAAATCTTGGAATCTAATAAAACCGGTTATTGGCCAACAACTCCAAGCACTAACTTAATGTATGGCTTGCATGAAGCAATCGACATGATGACGACTGAGGGTCTTGACACTATTTTTGCGCGTCATCAACGTTTGGCAGCAGCTTGTCGTGAAGCAGTCAATGCATGGGGCCTAGAGATCCAGTGCCAAGATACAGATTGCTATTCACCAGTGCTTACTTGTATTGCTACCCCAGAAGGTATGAACGCAGATGTTCTGCGTAAGCATGCTCTGGAGAAGTTCAATTTATCCCTAGGTACAGGGCTTGGAAAAATCAAAGGTAAAGCCTTCCGTATTGGTCATTTAGGGGATTGCAATGAGCTCAGCTTGATGGCCGCGCTCAGTGGGGTAGAGATGAGTTTGGATGCGATTGGTTATAAGCCTAAGGCAAGCGGTGTTGTTGCCGCCCAAGAATTTCTAAAATAATCAGTAGCTTGGGTGTAATTGGGGTGTTAGCTAGTGAATCCACTGGCTAACACCCCTTATAATTCAAGTACTTATAAAGATAGCAGTTTCATCAAATAAAACATATTCGAGACAGAAAGATTTCACATGTTGGCAACTAAACCATATTTAACTCAGGCTGATGTCCAAAAGATTTTGGATGCAGCAGATAAGCACGCTGCAGCAAATAACTGGGCAGTCACGATTGCTGTTTGTGATGATGGTGGCCACTTGTTGGGTTTAATTCGTCGCGATGGTTGTGCACCTGTCTCTGCTTATATTGCTCAAGAAAAAGCGCGTACTGCTGCAATGGGTAAGCGCGAAAGCCGTGTCTACGAAGAAATTATTAATAACGGACGTATTTCCTTTTTATCTGCCCCGCATATTTCAGGGATGTTGGAAGGTGGCGTCAACATCGAGGTAAACGGGTTTACCATCGGCGCAGTCGGCGTTTCCGGCGTTAAATCGACTGAGGATGCCGAAACCGCAAAGGCCGGCATTGCAGCCATTCTGTATGTTACCTTTAAAAATACTGTTCCTGAAATAAATTCCCCTACCGGCGCCACTGAGAGTGGCGCCACCCCAGCAACAATTACCTTTGCTGACTTTGGTCTAGATCCA
>JBEGUE010000051.1:0-3885 GCA_041179045.1 Pseudomonadota bacterium | reverse complement strand
ATATTGAAATTCTAGTTCTGGATGAAGCAGATCGCATGTTGGATATGGGCTTCTTGCGCGATATTAAAAAGATCTTGGCAGCATTGCCAAAGCAACGTCAGAACTTACTATTTTCAGCGACTTTCTCTACCGAGATTAAAGCCTTGGCTGATGGCTTACTAAATTCACCAGCATTAATTGAAGTGGCGCGAAGCAATAGTACCAATGACGCTATCGCCCAGCTGATCCACCCAGTAGATAGAAACCAAAAGCATCCTTTGTTAGCCCATTTGATTAAAACCAATCAGTGGCAGCAGGTTCTCGTTTTCACCCGCACAAAACATGGTGCCAATAAATTAGTTACCCAGCTTGAGAAAGATAGCATTACCGCCATGGCGATTCATGGCAATAAGAGTCAAAGTGCCCGCACCAAAGCCTTAGCAGAATTCAAGGATGGGAAAATCACTGCATTAGTAGCAACCGATATTGCTGCGCGCGGTATCGATATTGATCAACTACCCCACGTTGTGAACTACGACCTGCCAAACGTCTCTGAGGATTATGTTCACCGTATTGGCAGAACTGGTAGAGCTGGGTCAAACGGAGTTGCAGTTTCTTTAGTTTGCGTTGACGAACATCAGATGCTCAGGGATATTGAAAAACTGATCAAGCAAAAGCTACCGCAAGAGGTCATTGCTGGATTTGAGCCAGATCCAAATGCTGTAGCGCAACCAATCCAATTGAGAAGCCAGCAACACCAACAATCCAGAAAGCCTCGACCAGGCAATGCTGGTGGTGGTAACGGCGGAGCCAGACCTGCAGCTAAGCGCAGTAGCCCGCCCAAACGCAGTTTTAATCGATAAATATAGAGTTTGAGATGGGCTGCAGTAAATGGCCCGATCTCAATCTAGCTTTAGATTAAATACGCTAGAAAAGTCAAGCTGCCCATTGCCAGCTTGACTATGGACTTCATAGAGTCTGCGGGCCAACTCTCCAAGTGGAATGCTCGCATCTAAATCATTTGCATTCTCAGTAGCTAAGCCTAGATCTTTTAGCATCAGATCGACGCCAAAGCCGCCTGCATAGCCTTTTGAGGATGGCACGCTATCCATAACCCCAGGACAAGGGTTATAGAGCTCTAAAACCCAGTTACGCCCAGAGCTCTTAGACATGATGTCGGAGAGCACCTTCGGGTCCATGCCGTTAGCTATACCTAAGCGTAATGCCTCGCTCGTACCGAGCATCTGAATGCCCAAGAGCATGTTATTGCAAACCTTCACGGTTTGGCCGCTGCCACTTGCGCCTGCATGAAAGATATTCTTGCCCATTTTCTCCAGCAATGGTCGAGCTCGATCAAGGTCCAAGCTATCTCCGCCGACCATAAAGGTTAAGGTCCCAGCCTGAGCACCGGCGGTTCCTCCGGATACGGGCGCATCAATCATGGCAAAACCCTTAGCTTTTGCTTGGGCAGCTACAGCTTGGGATACCTTAGGAGAAATCGTAGAGCAATCGATTAACAAGGTCTTAGGGCTGGCTACAGCAAGTAAGCCAGAATCACCCAAGTACAAAGCCTCGACATGTCGTGAGGCCGGCAGCATACTAATAATCACATCTGCATCGAGAACAGCATCGGGTGGACTGAGCGCGGGAATTCCGCCGCCAGCTTTTAAAGCATCCAGTTGAGTCTGAACCAGATCGAATCCCCGAACCTGGTGACCCGCTTTAACTAAATTGAGGGCCATAGGAAGCCCCATATTGCCCAAACCTAAAAATGCGACTTTCATATGCGCCCCGTATGCAATAGTAAGGTTCTAATATCTCACTATAGCTTGCTAATAAACTAGCTCGATCAATTTCTGGAGAATGCAATGACGATTAAGGTAATTGGTCTTATTCAGCTAAATGATTCCGAGGCATTTGAGGAGTACCGGTCGCAAGTAGGAGATACGGTGAGCCTCTATCAGGGTAAGATCATTTCTCGTGGATCGTTCAATACATTTTTATGGAATGAATTGCAATGTGATTCCTTTAGCGCTTTTGTAGAGCTAGAGTTTCCAGATTTAGCGCACTCAGAATCGTGGGCTAATAGCCCGGAGTATCAAAACTTACTAGCGGTTCGCAGTAAAGCGATGAAGCTCACTTTATTTTCTGTCAGCCTATAAAAATAAAGCCCGGCTCCTTATGGGGGCCAGGCTGAATTCAATTTAAGGTAAGAAGAGTTACTTCTTAGCTTCCATGGCTTCTTTGGTAGCGGTAATTTCTTTACGACGCTCTTTGCATGCGCCAGCAATTTCTTGCAAGGCTTTACGAGCACGAGCGGCGGATGCCTTGACGCCCTTTTCAATAAACTTTTCGTTTTCTGCTTTATAAGTTTCAAACGCAGCCAACAATGTATCGTGTTGTGACATCTTGTCTCCTAGATCTTTAATTAAAGTTTGAGTATTGAGCTCGAAAATAGTATATCCCCATAAAAAGCAGGTAATTTCGACTACGGCCCTAGGGATAACTCTTATATTGCTTAAATCCTCCAAAATAGAAGAAAACACCAAAAACAACGGAGACACACGTGAAAAGCAACAATATCCCTTTAATGGGCTGGCGCGGCCTTAAATAGATCAGCCTGGGCTCTCAGCGCTCGTTTAGCCCTTCTCTTGCAGAAAATGGCTATCCCCATGTCGTGTAAGAATTGAGTCAGCCCCGAGATCGACGCCTTCATTACCCACCCCCAATCACTACAGAAAATCATGATGTCCATCAAAAATCAAGACTATGCCTTTGTCCGCAATAAGCTCCTTAAAAAAGAGGAAGTCGCTCTATTAGATGTTCGCGAAGAAGATCCTCATGCACAAGAGCATCCTTTGTTTGCTGCCAATCTTCCGCTATCACGCATTGAGGTTGATGCACTTAGCAAGCTCCCCAGAAAAGATGTGCCGATTGTTACGCTTGATGATGGTGAAGGGTTTGCGCATTTAGCAGCAAAAAGACTCTCTCAGCTTGGCTATGTTGATGTTTCAGTATTTGAAGGCGGCGTTACAGCATGGAAGGCTGCTGGCGGAGAGGTCTTTAAAGACGTGAATGTTCCGAGTAAATCTTTTGGTGAGTTTGTCGAATCTAAGCGACATACTCCTTCACTGTCAGCACAAGAAGTAAAGAAGTTAATTGACGATAAGGAAGACATAGTGGTGGTGGATGTGCGTCGCTTTGATGAATATCAAACTATGAGCATCCCGACGGGTATCAGCGTTCCTGGTGCCGAGTTGGTTTTGCGCCTCCCAGAATTAGCGCCAAATCCTAAGACGAAGATCATCGTCAATTGCGCAGGAAGAACGCGTAGCATCATTGGCACTCAATCACTCATTAATGCCGGCATTCCAAATGAAGTCAATGCATTGAGAAATGGCACAATTGGTTGGACCTTAGCCGGTCAGGAATTAGATAAAGGTCAAAGCCGTAAATTTAAAGAGGTAAGCGAAAGTACTGCTACCATGGCTGCTGAGCGTGCACGTAGCGTTGCTGATCAGGCTGGGGTGAAGCGGGTTAAGCTCGCCGATATCGAGCAATGGAAATCTCAGGCTGAACGCACCACGTATTTCTTTGACCCAAGGACACCTGAAGAATATGAAGCCGGCCACCTACCTGGATTTCGGTCCACACCAGGCGGACAATTAGTTCAAGAAACAGAAATGGTAGCGCCTGTTCGCGGTGCACGTATCGTGTTATCGGATCCGAGTAGCGTTAGAGCCAATATGCCAGCATCATGGCTTGCGCAGATGGCCTGGGATGTCTATGTGATTGATGACATCACAGCAAGTGATCTGACGGAGAAAGGATCCTGGATTGCGCCTCAGCCGCAATCACCTCACATTCAGATGGTGGATGCGAGTACTGCTTCATCATGGTTAAAGG
>JBEGUE010000050.1:0-3169 GCA_041179045.1 Pseudomonadota bacterium | reverse complement strand
GCAGGAATGCTGATGATCAGTGCTGGCGGCCTCTTTTTTTATTTTGAATCCAATAAGTCTGGGGCTGAGCAGGAAATAAATGCCCTTCAAAGTCAATTATTGGCCCTCAAAGAGGATTTGGAATCCTCTCAAAACGAATGGCGATCTGAACGAGAAGATCTATATGAAGTAATAGATGAAATAGAAGTAAGTATTCACTCATTTGAGATAAAACCACCAATACAAGCTACCCAAAGCAAGCAGGCCGCTATCCCGTATGAAGCAGAGCTTCGTCGGTGGAAGTATTTAGGCATCACTCGCATGGGGGCTGCGGAGCAAGTTTTTTTTCATACTGGCAAGACTATGAAGATGGTGGCTAAGGGGGGTCTGGCTTTAGGGGAATGGCGCCTCACTCAAGCTGAAAAAGAGCTGGCTATCTTGACTCATCCGAAGGGTAAATCCATGACTTTTAAATCCACCAGTTCAGAGTGACTCTATTGAAGATCCTACAAAAATCTCACACCACTTTGCTCTCCCTGATACTGGTTTTTTTACTCAATTCAGCTCAAGGACATCCCCCTGAAACGAGTGCTCTGAACGCCGAGAAAGAGGGTCGTATTAGCCTTCAATTTAGCCAAATTGAAATGACTGAGCTTTTGCAAGTTTTAGCCCAAATGGGTAATACCAACTTTCTCCTGAGTGAATCTATTCAGGGCAAAATCTCGGTCGACCTCAAGGACACCCCCTGGCAAACCGCTCTTCATTCCATCATTGCTAGCCGGGGATTGCGTCTTGTCCGTAATGGCGATATTTACTGGATTGGCCCTCATGCAGAAATTCAAAGCTTTCAAAAATTTCGGCGTGAAGATGCTGCCCTACCTTTTGGAGGTGATCATATTGATAGCCCCCGCCAGATCCTGATAGAAGCTCGCATCGTCGAAGCTGATCAGCGCTTTGCCCGTGAACTCGGCGTGAAGTTGGGCTATCAAGCCAATGGCATTGGCAAGCACCCAGACCAAAACGCAAGCGCAAACCTTGACCTTGCAGGCACCGGCCTAGCCGGCTTTAATCCAGCCACTCTGGCTGCCACCTTAGTTTCTAAGAATGCGGCCCGTCTATTACAAATCGAGCTTTCCGCCCTGGAATCCGATGGACAAGGCAAGATACTCTCCAACCCCCGCATCATGACTGGCGATCAGGTTAAAGCCACGATTGAGCAGGGTACTGAACTGCCATACCAAGTCAGCTCGCAAAGCGGCAGCAAACTGCAGTTTCGTAAAGCCAATTTACGTCTAGAGGTCTTGCCCAAGATTCATCCTGATGGAAAGATCTCCATGCTGGTGGGGATCAATAAAGACACTATAGGCATGAAAACTGAGCAGGGTTACGCGATTGATACGAAAAATCTCAGCTCTGAGGTCACTGTTGAAAATGGAGGTACGGCGATTATTGGGGGCATTTTTCAAACTACCGAACGCGATGATGAGGTCAAAGTTCCTCTGCTAGGCGATATTCCTTTGATTGGGCATTTATTTCGTCATAAATCCAAATTGGCAGATAAAACTGAACTATTAGTCTTCTTAACCCCCACCGTGCTGGACAAACACTAATAAAATCACAGGGTGAACTCTTCATCCAACAATATCTTTCTCATTGGCCTCATGGGCGCTGGGAAGTCGACCGTCGGCAAATTACTAGCCAAGAAACTAGGGCGTCGCTTTTTAGATGCCGACCATGTGATTGAAGATCGTTGTGGCGTCAAAATTCCCGTCATCTTCGAAATGGAAGGTGAGGATGGATTTCGTAAGCGTGAAGCGCAGGTCATCAATGACATCACGGGCGAACATGATGTCATTTTGGCTACCGGTGGCGGCGCTGTCCTTCTACCCGAGAATCGTCAATTCCTTAGTGAAAGAGGGGCTGTAATTTATCTTCACGCTAATCCTATGGAGTTATGGCATCGCACTAAAGGCGGTGAAGGTCGACCACTCCTAAAAAATGGCGATGCAAAAAAGATTCTAGAAAACCTCTATGCCATTCGTGATCCCCTGTATCGCGAAATCGCTGACTACGTTATTGAGACTGGAAAGCCCAGCGTCAATCAACTAGTCAACACCTTAATCATGCAACTCGAACTCTCCGCATAAATTTATCCATGAAAACATTAGAAGTTGATCTAGGTAATCGTAGCTATCCCATTCATATTGGTACAGATTTAATCGATCAAGCAGAATTATTTAGTGCTTGCGAAAAATCAACATCGATTTATATTGTTACCAATACGACTGTTGCCCCTTTGTATGCAGAGCGCCTCACTAAGACTTTAGAAAAACTTGGTAAGCCCGTCAGAACGATTGTCTTGCCTGACGGAGAATCTTATAAGGACTGGAAAAATCTCCAGCTGATTTTTGATGACCTTCTCAAGTATGGTGCTGATCGTCAAACTATGTTGGTGGCTTTGGGTGGCGGCGTTATTGGAGATATGACCGGCTTTGCTGCAGCAAGCTTTATGCGCGGCATTCGTTTTATTCAAGTCCCGACAACCTTATTGGCTCAGGTTGACTCTTCTGTTGGTGGCAAGACGGGCATTAATCATCCGCTCGGAAAAAATATGATCGGGGCATTTCATCAGCCAGTAGCGGTCATTGCCGACCTGAATACTTTAAAGACCTTACCTGCTCGCGAACTCTCTGCAGGCCTAGCTGAAGTAGTCAAGCATGGTGCGATTGCAGACGCTGAATTCTTAAGCTGGATTGAAGAAAATGCTAAAGCTTTGCTAGCTTGCGACACTGTTGCAATGGCGCACGCGGTCTTACGCTCTTGCGAAATTAAATCCGCCGTAGTATCAGCCGATGAAAGGGAAGGTGGCATTCGAGCCACATTGAATTTCGGGCATACCTTTGGTCATGCAATCGAAGCAGGCATGGGCTATGGCGAGTGGTTGCATGGCGAAGCGGTTGGTTGCGGTATGGTCATGGGTGCCGACCTCTCAAGACGCCTGAACTTCATCACTCAAGATGAGGCCAACCGACTCACTCAAATCATTCAATCCATGAATCTGCCGATAGCGCCGCCCAAATTTGGCGCACAGCGTTATATGGAATTAATGCAAGTCGATAAAAAGACTGAGGGCGGACAAATCCGCTACGTCGTTTTAGAAAAGATTGGCAAAGCCCAAATTAAAAGTGTT
>JBEGUE010000049.1:0-5575 GCA_041179045.1 Pseudomonadota bacterium | reverse complement strand
CCAATGCCATCGTGGTATTTGAGGCGGATAACCAACAATTGGTTTATGTGAATCCTGCAGCAGAGTCTGCGTTGGATCTTTCTCGTAAATCACTTGAGGGCCAATCTGTGCGTGATTTATTTGGGTCGAATGAGTCTCTCAATCACATGATTGAAGAGGTTAAGGCAGGGCACTTTTCTGCGAAACGACAGGAAATGATGTTGCATTCATTACCCGGTAGCATCCACCAAGAATCTATCCCTGCGCACGTGGTGGTAGCTAGTCTTGAGGATCCAAGCCTGATCATGATGGAGTGGTTCCCGATAGATCAGCAGCTACGTAGCGAGCGTGATGAGCGCGTAACACAGCAAGTTGAAGCAAATAAACAGTTAATGCGTAACTTAGCGCATGAAATCAAAAATCCTTTGGGCGGTATTCGTGGTGCTGCTCAATTGCTCGAGTTCGAGCTTCCAGAAAAAGGCTTGCGTGAATATACCCAAGTCATCATTAAAGAATCTGATCGCCTACAGAATTTAGTTGATCGACTGCTAGCGCCGCATCGTAAGGCGCATGCTATGGAGTCATTCAACGTTCATGAGGCCCTTGAGCGGGTTCGCAGTCTCGTATTGGCTGAGTTCCCTAAGGGACTCAGAATCATTCGTAACTATGACACTAGTCTTCCTGAAGTATTGGGTGATCGTGAGCAGTTGATTCAAGCCGTCTTAAACATTGCCCACAATGCAGCTCAAGCGCTTACTGATGAAATTACCCAAGGCACTGCTCAAATTGAATTGAAAACGAGAGTAGCTCGCTCGGTAACTATTTCTAAGCAACGCTACAAGATGGCGATGGATTTACATGTGATTGATAACGGACCTGGTATCCCAGATGAAATTCGCGAGCGCATTTTCTTTCCCTTGGTATCTGGTCGGGATGGGGGCAGTGGTCTTGGCCTCACTTTGGCTCAAACTTTTGTGCAGCAGCATCAAGGCTTTATCGCTTGTAACAGCCGTCCTGGACGGACTGATTTTCAGATTCAAATTCCTTATCGTAGGCAGGAGAAAGTAATATGAAACCCGTTTGGATCGTGGACGATGATCAATCTATTCGTTGGGTCCTGGAAAAGGCGCTTACTCGCGAGAATATTCCTCATAAGAGTTTTTCTAATCCCAATGATGTGCTTGATGCATTAGAAAAAGATACCCCACAGGTATTGATTTCAGATATTCGCATGCCACGTGGCAATGGTTTAGATCTTTTGCAAAATGTAAAAGAGACCCATCCACTACTTCCGGTCATCATCATGACTGCTTATTCTGACTTAGACTCAGCGGTCTCGTCTTTTCAAGGCGGTGCATTTGAATACCTTACAAAACCATTTGATATTGATAAAGCAGTTGAACTGATTCGTCGCGCTATGGAGCAAAGCGAGCGTAACCAATCTGGTAATAAAGAGATGAATGGCTGGAGGCAAGACTCTACTGAAATTATTGGCCAAGCACCGGCAGTGCAAGAGGTTTTTAGAGCGATCGGACGTCTAGCTCAGTCACATTCAACAGTATTAATTACAGGCGAGTCTGGTACTGGTAAAGAATTGGTGGCACAAGCATTGCACAAGCATAGTCCCCGCGCTAAAGGCCCATTTGTTGCCTTCAGCACTGCAGCCGTTCCCAAGGACTTATTGGAGTCAGAGTTGTTTGGCCACGAGCGCGGTGCCTTCCCTGGAGCTTTGACCCTACGTCGCGGGCGTTTTGAGCAGGCTGATGGTGGCACCTTATTCTTAGATGAGATTGGTGAAATCCCGTTTGACTTACAAACCCGTTTATTGCGCGCTCTTACCGATGGTCATTTTTATCGTGTTGGCGGTCAAGATCCAATTAAAGCAAATGTTCGCATTATTGCGTCGACCCATCAAAACTTAGAGGCTCGAGTAGCTGCAGGCGCTTTTCGGGAAGATTTATTGCATCGCTTAAATGTCATTCGCTTGCGAATGCCCGCTTTACGTGAGCGTGCAGAGGATATCCCTGTTTTGGCGCGGCATTTTATGTTGTCCTGTGCAAAGTCTTTGGGCGTTGAAGCTAAAAACCTTTCAGATGATGTTTTAAAAGAAATCAGTGTCATGCCGTTTCCTGGTAATGTGCGTCAATTAGAAAATCTCTGCCACTGGTTGACAGTAATGACACCGTCTAATGTCATCGGGGTAAGCGATTTGCCTGCTGATATTCTGTCTGAAGCCAGCGAGCAACCTGTTTTATTACAGGGCGAATCTGGCTCTAACGTACAGCATTCCGTCAGAACTAGTTCTGCCGACTGGGAGAGCGGTTTAGGTCGTCTTGCTGTGAAAATGTTGCAGGATGGAGATTCAGAAGTGTATGACGTGTTGTGCTCTAAATTTGAAAAAGCAGTGCTACAGGCCGCACTCGAAGTTACCCGTGGCAGACGTGTAGAGGCAGCTCAAAGACTGGGTATCGGTCGCAATACAATCACTCGAAAGTTGCAGGAGTTGGGAATTAATGACTGATTCAATCAGAATAGCCGCTTGGAATGTGAACTCTCTAAAGGTACGCTTACCCCAGGTACTCAAGTGGTTACAAGATCAGGAGCGGGCAAAAACACCTATTGATGCACTCTGTCTTCAAGAGCTGAAGCTAACTGATGATAAGTACCCACATCAAGAGCTTGAAGAGGCGGGATATATCAGCATTGCTGCTGGGCAAAAAACCTACAACGGTGTGGCTATTATTGTTCGTAAAGCTGCACTAGCGCCTATTGCCACTGACCATGACACTACCTTTCTAAAGCCAGTGAGAAATATTCCTGCTAATGTAGATGAGCAACAACGCATCTTAGCTGCCACAGTCTGCTTTAAGGGAATGCAGCCTATTCGCCTAGTATCAGCCTATTTCCCTAATGGGCAATCACCCGATAGCGACAAGTTTGTTTACAAACTAGGCTGGCTCAAAGCATTAGAAAGTTGGTTAAAAGAAGAGCTAACTCAGAATAGCCGCTTAGCCCTTTTGGGTGACTTCAATATTGCACCAAGTGATATCGACGTACACGATCCCTCGAAATGGATTGGGCAAAACTTAGTTTCTCCAGAAGAGCGAAAAGCCTTTCATCAACTGCTGGAATTGGGCTTGACAGACTCTTTCCGAATGTTTGAGCAGGCGCCTAAATCCTTTAGCTGGTGGGATTACCGCATGATGGGTTTCCGAAGAAACGCCGGTATGCGAATCGACCATATTCTCCTAAGTGATGCCCTCAAAGAAAAGTGCAACTCCAGCATCATCGATAAAGAGCCGCGTACTTGGGAGCAGCCATCAGATCACGCCCCAGTGGTTGCCGAAATTAGAGCTTAGATCACCGTCTCTACTGAGTCACTAAGCCGCCATGGCGAAGAAGGGCATCGATGCTGGGCTCTCGACCTCTAAATGCCTTAAATGATTCGGCAGCAGGGCGGCTACCACCCACCTCCAGAATTTCTTGGCGATAGCGTATACCTGTTTTTTCATCCAGAACGCTACCGGTGAGTTTAGCCGCTTCCTCAAAAGCAGAATAGACATCGGCAGAAAGTACTTCTGCCCATTTATAGCTGTAATAACCAGCAGCATAGCCACCAGCAAAGATATGGCTAAAGGTATTAATCCAGCGGGAGATGGGTGCCTGCGGTGTGACATTAAATTGATCTGCAATGCTTCTGGACAGATTGAGTACGGCTTGATCTTGTGTGCTTTTGGGATCGAAGCTGGCGTGCAAACGCCAATCAGTTAGAGACATTACAACCTGTCGCAAAGTCATATAACCATTTTGAAAATTCTTGGCAGCAAGTATTTTTTCGAATAACTCACGAGGCAGTGACTTTCCAGTTTCAGCATGCGCTGTCATTTTTTCCAAGACCTCCCATTCCCAGCAGAAATTTTCCATGAACTGGCTTGGAAGCTCAACGGCATCCCACTCAACACCATTGATGCCGGATACGCCTAAGGCACTGACTTGCGTTAACAGGTGATGCAGACCATGACCACTCTCATGAAAGAGGGTGATCACATCATCATGAGTGATTGTTGGTTGGCGCAATACGCCATTTACTTTTACAGGGGGTGCAAAGTTACAGACCAGATATGCCACTGGTATCTGGATTTCTCCATTGGGTAATTCGCGACGACCACGCGCATCATCCATCCAAGCGCCACCACGTTTGCCTGACCTCGCGTAGGGGTCTAGGTAAAAATAGGCCACCGTATTGTTATCGGCATTTTTTACAGAGAAGGACTGTACATCCGCATGCCAAGTTGGTAGATCAGCCTTTTCAATCTTCACGCCAAACAAGGTTTGAATAACGCCAAATAGACCTTCCAGCACTTTGGGCAGAGGAAAGTATTGTTTCAACTCATTCTCAGAGAAAGAATAGCGTTCTTGCTTCAATCTCTCGGAAGCATAGGCAATATCCCAAGGTTCTAGTCCATCAACGATAGCAAGTTCAGATTTAGCAAATTCAGACAGTTCTTGCCAGTCTTTCAATGCAAATGGTTTTGCTTTCTGCGCAAAATTGGTGAGGAAGGTATCGACCTCTTCAACGCTGCTCGCCATTTTTGGCGCCAAACTCAGGGCAGCATAGTTTTTGAACCCCAGCATACGCGCTTCTTCATCGCGCAGCTTTAACTGCTCAAGCATGTTTTGCGTATTATCCCAATCGAGTTTTCCTTGAGAATATTGAGGAGCCAATTCGGAAGCTCGAGTCACGTAGGCCTCATACATTAGGCGACGTAGTGACCTTTTTTCAGAGTACTGCATCACTGGATAATAAGAGGGGAAGTGCAATGAAAATGCCCAGCCTTGAAGTGTCTTTTGTTGAGCAAGATCCGCTGCAGCAGCAATAACATCCTCAGGCAAGCCGGCTAAATCAGCATCATCGGTAATGAGATGAATAAATCCATCGGTGGCATCTAAAACATGATCGGAGAAGGACTTGCCCAATAGTGCTTGCTCATCTTGAATCTCTGCAAAGCGGGGCTTATTACCATCACTTAGCTCTGCGCCACCAAGACGGAAGTCTCTTAATGAGTTTTCAATCACTTTTTTCTGGGCGGAATGGAGTGTCGAAAAGTCACCGTCTTGACTCAAGGCTTTAAACTTTTCATACAGTGCGAGATTTTGTCCCAAGCTTGAGAAGAAGGCCGTCACCTTAGGCATCATCTCACCGTAAGCTGCCCTGAGCTCAGGAGTATCTGCAACACTATTGAGATGAGAAATTACTCCCCAAGATCTACTTAAGGATTCGGTTGCATCCTCGAGAGGCTCCACCAAGTCATTCCAGTTTGCAGGGGTGCTCGGATTCACTGCATGATCCACTGCAGATTGAGCCTGCTGCAGAAGGAAATCGATTGCTGGCTCAATGTCGGATGGCTTTACCTCCGAGTAGGCACAAATGCCTCTTCCAAATGCAATGAGTGGATTTTTTTGAAGCTCAGGGGAAGGCTTTGGTGTGGTTAATCTTGTCATCCCTATAGCTTAATGGACGATAGAAACTTTTGCTAATCAGACCTTAAAAAAGACCCAAAGTAAGGACGTCTATTAAGAGGGCTTTGCTGCCTTT
>JBEGUE010000048.1:0-3485 GCA_041179045.1 Pseudomonadota bacterium | reverse complement strand
TTTGGCGGTAAAAAAGAAATCATGTCCAAACTTGCTCCCTTGGGAAATGTTTACCAAGCGGGTACCTTGTCTGGTAATCCAGTTGCCGTAGCAGCGGGATTAAAGACGCTGGAAATTATTTCTCGAGAAGGTTTCTTCGAGTGTCTGACTGGACAAACTGAAAAACTGATGGCTGGCTTGAAGTTGGCTGCGGATGAAGCTGGAGTGCCGTTCGCTGTGGATAGCGTTGGTGGCATGTTTGGCTTTTACTTTGCCAATAAAGTCCCAACCTCTTTTGAGGAGGTGACTAAAACCGATATTGAAGCATTTAAAAAGTTCTTCCACTTGATGCTGGATCAAGGTGTGTACTTAGCCCCATCAGCATATGAGGCTGGATTTACCTCTATTACTCATGACAATGCAGTTTTAGAAGAAATCATTACTGCTGCGAAATCTGCATTTAAGAAGCTTTAAGAAACCTTAAGAGGTAGAGTCAGAATTACATTCTGAGTGGATGGTCATAGCCATTTACTTGGATGATTTCTAGTTTTTTGCTCGGCTTACCTGATTCTGGAATTTCCATAGCAGTCAGCTTGCCACCCCAGACGCAGCCTGTATCGAGGCCAATGACATTCTCATGTCGGAGCAGTCCTAGAGTGGACCAGTGCCCGAAGTAAATCAGGGAGTCTTGCGTTTTTCTCTTTGGGGTTTTAAACCAAGGAATGTAGCCTTTGGGACCATCCTCAAAACCTTCCTTGCTCTCAAACTCCATCATGCCGGCTGGAGTGCAAAAACGAATACGAGTTAATGCATTCGTGATGACACGTAAGCGCTCATAACCCTTCAGTGAGTTACTCCATTTATTTGGAGTATTGCCATACATATTCGCTAAAAAATCTTTATAGGACTTTTTGCGCAGCGCTTTCTCTACTTCTTGCGCGCATTCAATCGTTTGCTGCAGATCCCATTGAGGTACTACGCCTGCATGGACAGTTAATACCTTGCCATTGCACAATGCCATGGGCCGATGGCGTAACCAATGAACTAATTCTTCTCTATCGGGTGCATCTAGAATAGGTTGGACGGTATCTAGCCCTTTAGTTTTTCGAATGCCAGCATCTACTGCAAGCAAATGCAGGTCGTGATTTCCGAGAATGCACTCAATACGTTTTTCTTCTTGTAATTGTTTTAAGTAACGCACGGTACCCAAGGAGTCAGGACCGCGATTCACAAGATCGCCTAAGAAAATCATCTTAGACTGCTTGGGGAGTTTTTTGACGAGCGCCTTTAATGAGGGCGCGCAACCCTGAATATCACCGACGGCATAGATCTTGCTCATACTCTATCTTAAAGCGGAACGCGCTAAAGACCGCAATTAAGTTGTCGAATCCTCAGGAGTTACTTTTTTAACTACGCTGTAACGTACTAAGGTCTTTTTGCGTGCTTCATCATGATTCACAACTGGTAGGGGGTAGTCGCGACCCAGAAGAATGTCAGCTGCTTCCAGTTCTATATGGCCGGCTTCCCAAGGCGCATGAATGGATTTCTTGGAGAGCTTGTCGAGCTGCGGTAAATAGCGACGAATGAACTTTCCTTCGGGATCAAACTTTTGGGATTGGGTAATGGGGTTAAAGATGCGGAAGTAGGGTTGCGCATCACATCCTGAGGAGGAGGCCCATTGCCATCCACCATTATTGGAAGATAGTTCAAAGTCATTGAGGTGTTTTGCGAAATACATTTCACCCCAGCGCCAATCAATACCTAGATCTTTAGTGAGGAAGCTGGCAACTACCATGCGTAGCCGGTTATGCATATAGCCACTTTGGTTCAGTTGGCACATAGCAGCATCCACCAATGGGTAACCCGTTTTCCCATCACACCAAGCTTTAAATAACTTCTTGGCAGTAGCCCCACCTTCCCATTCGATATTATCGTAGTCTGGTTTGAAGGCTGCACCTTCGGCTAGACGTGGATGATTAGCCAGAATCATGAAATAAAAATCACGCCAGATCAGTTCGCTCAACCAGATCGTTGCACCCATACTGCCAGCAAGCATGCGGCGGTGGGCTTCGCGTACCAAGCCGCGAATGGAGAGCATGCCAAAGCGGAGGTGTGTGGATAGATAGCTCACACCTTTGATTGCAGGGAAATCTCGACCGATTTGATATTGATCGATGCGGTGGAGGAAGTCCTCTAGGAAACTTTGGCCACCTTCAGATCCTGGTGGGAGGTAAGTTTCAATCCCAGTCGGGCTAAAGCCCATAGACTCTAGTGATGGGAAGGGTGCCCCTAATGATGTTGGGATAGCAGCTAACTGGCCTTTTTTAGGATCGCAGTCATAAGCGGCAATATCTTTTTCTTGTAGCGTCTTGAGCCAATTATTTTTGTATGGCGTGAAGATTGAGAAGACGGTATTGGAATTGGTGAGAATTTCTTTTTTCTCAAAAATCACTTGGTCTTTAAAAGACTCAAATTCAATACCCAATTTTTCTAGCGACTGTCTTACAGAGTCATCGCGGGCAATTGCTGATGGTTCATAGTCATGATTGGTGTAAACGGTATTGACGCCCAAAGTCTGCGCAATCTTTGGAATGCATATAGTAGGTTTGCCAAACTGAACAATCAGTCCGCCTCCTTGTTTGCGTAATTGTGAATCTATTTGTTGCAGGCCCTGCCATATGAAGTCTACGCGCCGATCATGTTTGAGACCGCTTGCATCTAGATCTTCCGTTTTCAGCAGATCCAAAATACCGGTATCGAAAATGAACGCTAGCCAAACTTGGGCATTATTTTTCAGGGCGTGGTGAAGTGCTGCGTTGTCGTAAAGACGCAGGTCGCGACGGAGCCAGACGAGAGCTTTTTGCATAGACAACATCTTATGGCTTATTCAAGAAAAGTGCTTGATTGCATTAGATTTTCTGTAAAATAATACTTATATGACCACGGCCAAGAAAGCCTCCACAGAAGCCTCTCAGGCTTTGAATTCAGCCTTATCGCATGAGTCACCCATTTCTTTTTCCGCTGACCATCTAGCAAACCAATTCCTGATTGCCATGCCAGGCATGGTCGACCCCAATTTTGCAGGTTCAGTTATCTATCTTTTCGAACATACCGAACGGGGTGCAATGGGTTTGGTAATCAATCGCCCAACTGAGCTCGATATGGGCGCTTTATTTGAGAAAATTGAGATCAAACTGGAGGCTGAGCCAGTGTCTGAGCAACCGGTCTATTTTGGTGGTCCAGTGCAAATCGAGCGTGGTTTTGTCTTGCACGAGGCCACCACAGAGGTTGTCTATAGCTCGTCTTTGGCTGTTCCAGGCGGTTTGACCATGACGACATCTAAGGATGTGCTTGAGGCCGTTGCAACAGGTTCTGGGCCCAGGAAATTCTTAATGACCTTGGGTTATGCAGGTTGGAGTGCGGGCCAGCTTGAGGAAGAAATTACCCTCAATGGCTGGATAAATGTCCCCTTGTCCCAGAAGCAAATGGTTGAGATTATTTTTAAT
>JBEGUE010000047.1:0-5659 GCA_041179045.1 Pseudomonadota bacterium | reverse complement strand
GCGGCTCCCCAGTTCAGGCTGGCATGATGAACGATGAGATTCATCGCTTACGCAAACTCTATCCAAGTAAACCGTTTTATGTCGTAGTAGAAGATATCTGCGCTTCAGGTGGTTACTACGTTGCTGTTGCGGGCGATCAAATTTTGGTGGACAAGGCGAGCCTAGTGGGATCTATTGGGGTGATCATGGAAGGCTTTGGTTTTACTGGTCTGATGGATAAGTTGGGCGTAACTCGACGCATGATTACTGCCGGCTCAAATAAAGGCATGATGGATCCATTCTCCAAAGAAAATCCACAGCAAGTGGAAATGATTAAAACGATGATCGATGAGATTCACCAGCAATTTATTGCGGTGGTGAAAGCAGGTCGTGGTGATCGCCTAAAAGAAACTCCAGAAATGTTTTCGGGCCGCGTTTGGAATGGTGAGCAAGCAATCAAAATTGGTTTAGTAGATGGCTATGGATCGGTAGAGTCCGTGGCGCGCGATATCTTTAAGACGCCAGATATTCTGGACTACACCATGAAAGAGAATTTTGCTGAACGTGTTGCTAAACGTTTCGGTGCTGAAGTTGGTGCTGCGGCAGGCAAGGCTTTAATTAAAACCCCTGATCTAAAGTAAAAAACGATAGATCAGTCAGTTAGTAAATAAGACGCCTAGGCCAGCAATAGAAATACTGCTGGCCTATTTTGTAAGGAGGCGCAGGCAGCTTCATTCGGGAAGCGCTTACGCCAGTCAGCAATCGAGAGTGTAGTGATGGTTTCACTTGGCAGGCTGAGATCCATTGCCATACAAAGCATCGATTGTGGGGATAGCGCATTCAGGCAGGCCATCAGCATGGCAGTGTTGCGATACGGTGTTTCAATCCAAATTTGTGTTTGCTGTAATTTTCTAGATTCCACTTCCAACTGTTTTAGTCGTGCGATACGTTCTTGGGCGTCATGCGGAACATAGCCCTGAAACGCAAAGCGTTGACCATTTAAACCGCTGGCCATCAGGCCCAATAAGATAGAGCTTGGGCCGACTAATGGTTTTACTTTGGCGCCTAGCTTATGTGCTGCCAGTACGAGCTCTGCACCCGGATCTGCAACCCCCGGAACGCCAGCTTCTGACATGAGGCCCATATCTTTTCCAGCGATCAGCGGCTTGAGTAAATCCATTGGTTTGACGGCATCCCCGTACTTAGCATTACGCGCAACACCACGCCACTCACTCATTTGCATTTCTTGAATAGTGCAAGCTAAAGGTGAAACGGTGTCGACTGCTTTTAAAAAAGCACGGGCAGTTTTTGCATCCTCCACAATCCAGTGGGTGAGCTTGGCAGTTTGGCCAATAGTTTCGCTTGGCAAAACCCAAGGCAATTGCTCTACGCGTGCATCATCTCCCAAGGTATTGGGAATCAAAAAGAGGGTGCCTAAGGTTGAACTCATTATTTAATTCTTTTTTATTCAGTTAAGTGATGTTTTATTTGGAATGACAAAGCCGGCTTCACGCAAAAGGCCGCTGAGTGCAATTAATGGCAAGCCAATTAATGCAGTGGGATCATCGCTCTGGATAGATTCCAGGAGTGAAATTCCCAAGCCTTCAGACTTGGCGCTACCAGCACAATCGTAAGGTTCCTCGGCATGGAGGTATGCCTCTAGAACATCATCAGCAAGTTTTCTAAAAGTAACTTCGGTAGGAATATTGATTGTTGTTTCGAAATCGCCATGCATCAGACACAGCGCCGTCTGAAAAGTCACAGTGGCACCGCGCATGAGTTGAAGTTGCGCCATGGCACGTTCAAAGTTTCCTGGCTTACCAATAGCAGCTCCACACAGGTCGGCCACTTGATCGGAACCAATGACCCAGGCCTCGGGGTGATCTTTCGCCACTGCGGCAGCCTTAGCTTTTGCTAGGCGCAGGGCTAAGTCTAAGGTGGATTCACCGGGCAAAGGTGTTTCATCCACCTTTGGTGAGACCACATCAAACGGGATACGCAGGCGCTCCAAAAGCTCCCGGCGATAGATTGAGGTAGACGCCAGAATTAGTTTTTTTGCAGAATTACTCATCACTACTTGTACTTTCGCTGAAGCCTTCATTTAGACTGATGTCATGAATCGTAATCAAGTTTTACCTCAAGTTGAGTTATCCAATGATCCCAAGGCCCTGAGCCGGGTCGATTTTTGCGCCCCCCAGTCCTATCAAGGAGCTGGATTTTTGGAGATTGCAGCCTTGCCGAGGGTGGCTGAAGAGACCTCTAGCGTTGAGCTCGGTGATGGCTTCGATTGGCAAGTAAAAACCCATTTTGTTGATTCTCCAGGTTCTGAGCCCCGGCAAATTCTGGAATTAGCCGTAAAAGGTCGTATCCACCTGGTTTGTCAGAGCTGTCTGCGAGATTGCGGTCTGGATTTGGCTCAAGAGAGTCGGTTTGTTCTGGTGACCTCAGAGGAGGAGGCGGACGCCTTTCCGATGGAGGATGATCAACAAGAGCCTTTGGTAGCAAGTCAGCACTTTGACCTTCTAGGGCTGATTGAGGATGAAATACTCTTATCTATGCCTTTAATTCCAAAGCATCCAGAGGGTGCTTGCCAGCCGCATGCCTCTTCATTTGGTGCTGTGGGTGAAGATATGGATGCCTCTGAAAAGCCTCAGAATCCCTTTAACATATTGAAAAATATGAAGAAAAACTGATTTAGGCCCACCTATTCGGTACAGGTTTTCACACCCGCTTTATCAATTAATCAAGCATTTAGCTCAATTTACATGCTAGAATATTGCCTTGCTTAGGAGTTCAATATGGCCGTCCAACAGAATAAAAAATCCCCATCCAAACGTGGCATGCACCGTGCGCACGATTTTTTGACCGCACCTGCTACGGCTGTTGAAGCCACAACTGGTGAGGCTCATTTGCGCCACCACATTTCACCAAACGGCTACTACCGTGGTCGTAAAGTTGTTAAAACAAAAAACGACTAATTTCTTAGTCTAAAAGACAGAAGCGGCTCCAGTAAAAGCCGCTTTTTTCTTTGAAAAAAACCACCTGCAGCAATACTTGATTTCATGAGTGTCACACTTGCCATCGATGCCATGGGCGGAGATCATGGGGTAGTCGTTACCGTCCCCGCTTGTTGTGATTTTCTAGAAAAACATGCTGATGTGAAGATTACCTTGGTTGGTAATCAGGAAGTGATCAAGCAAGCCTTGGGTCAATTTCCAAAAGCGCCAATGGAGCGCATTCAAATTGTTTCCGCCAGTGAAGTTGTCTTGATGGATGACCCCATTGAGGTGGCATTGCGCCGTAAAAAAGATTCTTCCATGCGAGTTGCTATCGAGCAGGTTAAAGAAGGTCTGGCTGATGCGATCATTTCTTCTGGCAATACGGGCGCCTTAATGGCTATCTCCCGCTATATTCTCAAGACACTGGATGGTGTTGACCGTCCCGCAATTGCTACTGCGATTCCTAATGAAAAAGGGCGCGGCACTACTATGCTCGATCTCGGTGCTAACGCAGATTGCGAGCCTATGCATTTAGTGCAATTCGCACAAATGGCTAACGTGATGGTCCAAGTAGTTGACGGCACACAAAATCCTTCCATCGGTCTTTTGAACATTGGTGAAGAAGTAATTAAAGGTAATGAGGTGGTGAAGCAGACGAGTGAGTTGCTGCGCCAAACAAACCTCAACTTTTATGGCAACGTAGAAGGTAATGATATTTTCAAAGGCACTACAGATATCGTGGTGTGCGATGGTTTTGTTGGCAACGTTGTTCTTAAGGCAAGCGAAGGCTTGGCGAAGATGATGAGCGGCTTAATCAAAGAAGAATTCAATCGCTCATGGCTGACTAAACTGATGGCGATCTGTGCCATGGTGCCTTTATTGCGTGTTCGTAAGCGTGTGGATCATCGTCGCTATAACGGGGCGGTACTATTAGGTTTGCGCGGTTGCGTGATTAAGAGTCACGGTTCGGCGGATCGTTTTGCATTTGGTTTTGCGCTCGAGCGCGCATATGAAGCGGCAAAAAATCGCATGGTAGAGCGTATCGCTCAAGCCTTTGCGGCGGAGACAAAATAATTATGAGTATTTATTCACGGATAGCTGGAACTGGAAGTTACCTTCCGGAGCAGCGTTTGAGTAATCAAGACTTAGTTGAGCGTTTAGCGAAGATTGGTCTTGAAACTAGCGATGAATGGATTGTGACTAGAAGTGGTATTTCTGCTCGTCACTTTGCTGCAGAAAATCAGCTCACGAGTGACTTAGCAGTCAAGGCAGCCCAAGCAGCATTGGAAGCAGCTGGCTGCACCTCTGAAGATCTTGACCTGATTATTTTGGCGACATCCACACCAGATCATTTGGGTGGTTTCCCAAGCACGGCTTGCGTAGTGCAAGACAAGTTAGGCGCCCATACCAATTGCGCAGCATTTGACGTCCAGGCGGTGTGTGCTGGCTTTACTTATGCTCTTGCCATTGCAGATGCATTTATCCGAACAGGTACTTACAAAAAAGTCTTGGTTCTCGGTGCAGAAACTTTCTCTCGCATTTTGGATTTCCAAGATCGCACTACTTCTGTTTTATTTGGTGATGGTGCTGGTGCAGTAGTGCTTGAGGCTTCTACTGAGCCAGGCATTTTAGCTACAGCCTTGCATGCGGATGGTAGTCAACGCGACATTCTGTGTGTGCCAGGGCGCGCCAAGCAGGGCGGTGTTGAGGGAACTGCTTATTTAACAATGGATGGTCCTGCGGTATTTAAGTTGGCCGTCAAGGTACTTGAGCAAGTTGCCCATGAGGCTTTAGAAAAAGCTAACCTCAAACCAGAGCAAATCGATTGGTTGGTGCCACACCAAGCCAATATTCGAATTATGGAGAGCACGGCTCGTAAGATGGGTATGTCGATGGATAAAGTGATTGTGACCGTGCATGAGCACGGCAATACTTCTGCCGCATCTATTCCGCTTGCCTTGGATGTTGGCGTCCGGTCTGGTCAAATTCAACGCGGTCAACACCTCTTGTTAGAGGGTGTGGGCGGTGGCTTTGCTTGGGGCGCAGCAGTAATAAAGTACTAAAGCGAAGTACTAAAGCAAAGCACAAAAGCTAAAAATACATTCACAACTATTATTCAGCGATTATTCCTATGACATTTGCATTTGTATTTCCTGGCCAAGGTTCCCAATCTGTTGGGATGCTCAACACTATTGCTGATCGCCCTGAGGTCCGCGCGACTTTACAGGAAGCCTCAGAAGCTTTAGGTGAAGATGTTGCAAAACTTATTGCTGAGGGCCCGGCTGAAGCATTGTCCTTAACGACTAATACGCAACCTGTGATGTTGACTGCTGCGATCGCTTTTTACCGTGCTTGGTTAGCATCTGGCGGCGCCGTTCCCAAGATGATGGCTGGCCATAGCTTGGGCGAATATTCCGCTTTGGTTGCTGCAGGCGTGATCGCTTTTAAAGATGCGGTGCCGCTGGTACGTTTTCGTGCTGAAGCGATGCAAACAGCAGTGCCAGTTGGTACTGGTGGCATGGCTGCGATCTTGGGTTTAGATGATGCGATTGTGAAGACAGTTTGCGCTCAAGCTGCTGCAGCCTCTGGTGGTGTAGTGGAGGCCGTGAACTTCAATGCCCCAGGGCAAGTGGTCATTGCTGGCGGTAGCGACGCAGTGACTAAGGCCTGTGAATTGCTTA
>JBEGUE010000046.1:0-5269 GCA_041179045.1 Pseudomonadota bacterium | reverse complement strand
TGGTGGCAGGCCTGCTGGCAACCAAGCGCCTATCAGTTGATGCATTTCCAGATGTCACCAATGTGCAAGTACAGATTGCATCTGAAGCTCCGGGCCGCTCTCCAGAAGAGGTAGAGCGCTTCGTCACAGTTCCTATTGAACTGGCGATGACGGGCTTACCTGGTCTTACTGAGATGCGCTCTCTTAATCGTAATGGGATCTCTGTCATTACTTTGGTATTTACCGATAAGACAGAGCTCTACTTTGCAAGACAGCTGGTCACTGAGCGTTTGATTGAAGTGGCTTCTAGAATGCCGATTGGCATTACGCCTGTTTTAGCCCCACCCTCAACTGGTTTAGGTGAAGTCTACCAATACACCCTAGATCACCCCTCTGATGGTGATCGAGAACTCACGGTAGATGAGCTTGAAGAGCGTCGGACTATTCAAGACTGGATTGTGCGCCCCATGTTGCGTTCAATACCTGGAGTAGCTGAAATTAATACCCAAGGTGGATATGCGCGTGAGTATCAGGTTCTAGTGAATCCAGAGCGCTTACGTCACTATCAAGTGAGTTTGCGCGAGGTATATGAAGCCCTTGCCAGAAATAATGCGAATTCAGGTGGTGGGCAACTGCCCACCTACGCTGAGCGATACCTGATTCGTGGCGTTGGATTGATTACCAAACCTGAAGATATCGGAAAAATTATTCTGAAAGAGGTCAAAGGTATTCCGGTATATGTGAAGAACGTAGCTGAAGTCACCATCGGTAGCGAAATCCGCCAAGGTGCAGCCATTAAAAATGGCTATACAGAGAGTGTGGCAGGCATCATTCAGATGATTCGCGGTGGTAATGCGCGCGATGTGGTAAATCGTATTAAGTTAAAGGTAGCAGAAATTAATGAGGGTAAATTACTGCCTGATGGTTTACAGATTGTGCCTTTTTATGATCGCACTGATTTAGTGAATGCCGCCATGTTTAACGTGGCTAAGGTCTTGATCGAAGGCGTGATCTTGGTCATCATTTTGCTCTTCTTATTCCTGGGGGATGTACGCTCTTCCTTAATTGTGGTGGCTACATTAATTTTGACGCCGCTACTGACATTTTTGGTAATGAACCGTTATGGCATCTCCGCCAATTTAATGTCATTGGGCGGTCTTGCAATTGCGATCGGCATCATGGTGGATGGCTCAGTAGTGGTTGTAGAAAATACCTTTGCTAAGTTAGGTGAGCGACTAAAGGCTGGAGAATCGAAGAACCGGATCATTTTGGAAGCTGCTTCTGAAGTAGGCACTCCAGTTCTATTTGGTGTGGGCATCATTATCTTGGTCTTTATGCCGCTACTCTCCTTAGAGGGTATGGAGGGGAAAATGTTTGCCCCCATGGCAATCACTATTGCAATAGCACTGGCTATTTCTTTGATCCTGTCCTTCACTTTATCCCCAGCACTGTGCTCTTATATTCTGAAGGGCGGTAGCGAGGATGACACTAAGCTGGTTGCTCGACTTCGCGCCCCATATAACCGCTGGCTACATTGGTGCCTTGCTAATCCGAAGTTGGTCGTTAAGAGATCTTTGATGGCCTTAGCGGCGAGTTTGGTTGGCTTTGTGCTCTTAGGTAAAGCATTTATTCCAGTGATGCAGGAGGGCTCAATCACCCCGGTGATTGTGCGCGCGCCGAACATTTCTTTGGATGAGTCGATCAAACTTGAGTTTGAGGCTATCAAACGAATTATGACTATTCCAGATGTCAAGATGGCGGTATCGCGCTTAGGTAGAGGTGAGTCTCCCGCTGATCCAGGGCAGCCTAATGAATCTGATCCGATCGTGACGCTCAAGCCTATAGGTGATCGCAAGTTTAGTCAGGAAGAAATTGCTCAGCAGATCCGTGACAAGCTAAAGACTTTGCCAGGTATCGAGCTCTCTATTTCTCAGCCCATCGCAGCACGTGTTGATGAGATGGTCTCCGGAGTTCGTTCACAGGTAGCCATCAAAATTTTTGGAGATGATTTAGTTACGTTGCAAAAGCTAGGCGGTCAAATTAGTCAGATTTTGACCAAAATGAAAGGTAGTAACGACTTGCGAATTGAGCAAGTTTCCGGACAAAATTATCTCAACATCAAAATTGACCGAGATGCCATTGCTCGTTACGTGATCAACGTATCGGACGTTAATGAAGTGATTGAAACAGCGATTGGTGGTAAGCAGGCCAGTATTGTCTATGAAGGGGAAAGGCGTTTTCCGCTCATGCTGCGCTATCCCGCTCCCTATCGAGATAAGGTCGATGCTATCGCTAACATCATTTTGCACTCACCTGATGGTGCTCAGGTGTTGATGCGTGACTTAGCGGATATTTCTTTAGTGGATGGTCCAGCGCAAATTTCTCGCGAGGCAGGTAAACGTCGTTTGGTTGTTGGTGTCAACGTCGATGGCCGAGATTTGGGTGGCTTTGTCAAGGAAGCTCAAAGCTTAATTGCTAAACAGGTTGAGTTGCCAGAAGGCTATACCCTGGAGTGGGGCGGTCAGTTTGAAAACATGGAACGTGCTATGGCTCGTTTGATGATCATTATTCCGTTGACCATTTTGGCCATTTTCTTCCTGCTCTTCATGTTATTTAAGTCTATACGATTGGCGGCTTTGATTATTTTGGTATTGCCTTTCGCGTCGATCGGCGGTGTGGTTGGTCTATTCTTGGCTGGTGAATATTTATCTGTACCTGCCGCAGTAGGATTTATTAACTTATGGGGTATCGCCGTTCTGAACGGCGTGGTGTTGATCTCATTTATTAAGCAGCTACGCGAAGAGGGCTACTCTATGGAAGATGCTTTGCTACATGGATGTGGTCATCGCTTTAGACCGGTCATGATGACCGCCTCAGTCGCCATGTTGGCTTTAGTGCCGATGCTATTTTCAGGTGGTCCAGGATCTGAGGTGACAAGACCGCTAGCTGCAGTGGTCATCGCTGGTCTGATTACATCAACTGCATTAACATTGCTAGTACTCCCTGTCTTGTACAGATGGTTCGAAGATAAAGAGGTGGAAGCATGATGGAAGTAAAGGCGGTCATTCGCCCCAATAAATTAGCTGCCTTAAGAACGGCATTAATGGAGACCCCGGGATTTCCGGGTATGACAGTCACCAAGGTTGAGGGCTGTAGCGCTCCGAACCGCACTACTAAATTTAATATTAAAGAAGAATTGACTGACTACTCCGCAAAAGTCAAGATTGAAATTGTTTGTAACGATGAGATTGCAGAGGTCTTCATGGATCGTATTGTCACTATTTGTCAAACAGGTCAAGTTGGGGATGGTGTGGTTTGGTGCACTGAGGTTCCGAAAGCTTTCTTTATCTCAAAGACTTCTGTCTAGGTGCCGTCTTTAATTCTTCGGTATGATGTTTTGGGTAAGTTACTAAAAAATGCCCATTATTTTGGAGACTAGTTTGAAAAATATTATCGATCGTATTGATCACATCGTTCTGACTGTGACTGATATTGAGCTCACTACTCAGTGGTATGAAACAGCATTGGGTTTTGAGCGCGAGTTTTTTACTGGACCAGAAGGTCAGCCACGTTATTCATTACGTTTTGGACAGTTAAAAATTAATCTTCAGGATAAAGATACCGAGACCCCTACTAAGGCTAAAGTGCCCACGATTGGTTCGGGAGACTTTTGCTTGATTTCAGCAATCCCTTTGGATGACTTCATTGCGCACCTTCAGAAGCATGCTATTGCTATTGATGTTGGGCCTGTACCAAGACGAGGTGCCCTTGGCCCCATTCGTTCGGTCTACTTGCGTGACCCAGACAATAATCTCGTAGAGGTTGCTGAATACGTCTAGCGTTAACCTGGATCTGATACGCCTAACTGGTGCGCAAGATCCAGAAAATCTTTTGCATGGTAGTTGGTAAATTGCTCGACATGCAGATCATTACGCACATGATTTTTCCCAAACTCCAGCGGGCGCTCAATAAATGCTGTTTGTAATCCACAGGCATGGGCAGCCTCTAGGTCATCCTTATGCGCTGCAACCAACATGACTTCTTCAGCGGTAAGGCTGAAGATGTCGGCTACACCCAAATAGGTTTCAGGGTCTGGTTTGTAGTGACGGAATACCTCAGCTGATAGAATTAAGTCCCAAGGCAAACCTGCATTTTTTGCCATATCAGCTAATAAGCCCATGTTGCCATTGGAGAGGGTGACGATTGTGAACTGGCTTTTAAGCTTGTGCAGACCTTCAACAGCCTCTGACCAGGGATTGAGGCGATGCCAAACGAGATTGAGATGCTGTATCTGATTTTCGGATAGGGAGTGGACTTTAAATGTCTTGAGAACATCCAGCAGGATCATGTGATGGAGATCATCAATTTTGGTCCAAGGTAGTTCGCCAGAGCGTACCCGAGCCATCGCTGGTCTGTAACCTTGCCGCCAAGCTGTCGCAAAGGCATCGGGATCAACTGGAAGTCCTAGTTGAGCGACCTCAGCGGCTATGGAGCCATGCCAGTCAACAACTGTGCCAAATACATCAAATGCCAGTACCTTAGGTGCTTTATTCATGAGGGAGATTCTTGCTTGCTATGGGGCTTTTGTCAAACAGTCAGCTCACACAGAAATTGCTAGTAGTTGATAAAATACCTAATACCCTTAAAAGGGTCATTGCATCTAACAAGGATTGAATATGGGTGGTATTTCTCAGTGGGAGCAGCTCAACGTTGAGCTCACAGCGGCTCTTGGAAGCTCCGTTCATTTTGATACGGCTCATCAGGCGGTTTACGCATCTGAAGCCTCGAATTACCGTCAAATTCCGATTGGGGTTGTTACCCCGAAAAATACCGAAGAATTTGTCAAAGGTATCGAGATTTGTCATCGCAATCATGCTCCGGTACTCATGCGCGGTGCAGGTACCTCCATGAATGGCCAGACGGTCAACAATGCAGTGGTCTTTGATATTTCAAAGTATTGCAATCATATTCTTTCTTTAGATCCGGCAGCTGGTAATGCTGTCGTTGAGCCTGGGGTCATCTGTGATTCATTGCGCGATGCTGCTGAGTTGCATGGCTTAACTTTTGCCCCAGATCCTTCTACGCATAGCCGTTGTACCTTAGGCGGCATGGTGGCCAATAACTCTTGTGGCGCCCATTCAGTAATGGCCGGCAAGACACTAGAAAATACCGAAGCGCTTGAAATTCTGACCTACGATGGAGAGCGTTTTTGGGTTGGTCCAACATCCGATCAAGAATTGCAAGAAATCATTGCTGCTGGTGGGCGTAAGGGTCAGATCTATCAAGACTT
>JBEGUE010000045.1:0-15614 GCA_041179045.1 Pseudomonadota bacterium | reverse complement strand
TTGCTTTGCATCAGAAGCGTATGGATGAGTATGACTTCGATATGACCACCATTCGTTTCCCTGATTCACAAAGCCCTGGCAATGAATTGTGGGATCGCTTTGGTAGTCAGGCCGCAAAAGAAAAAGGCTCTGACAATGTGATTGGAGTTCAATCCCCTGTGGTTGATGCCTTAGTAGATGCAGTTGTTAAGGCTCAGACCCGCGAAGAGTTGCGTGCAGCCACTAGAGCTTTGGATCGAGTTCTTTGGAATAGTTACTACGTGATTCCTCAGTGGTACAACCCGACACACCGAGTCGCGTATCGTAAAGAGATGCGTTACCCGGAACCGCCTTTGTATTACACCGCTGAATCTTGGATTCTGCTCAATTGGTGGAAAGAGGGAGCGCGCTAATGCAGGGGCAAATGTGGTCTTATATTCTCAAGCGTGTGCTCTTGATGATTCCTACCTTGTTGGGTGTTTTAACTCTGACATTTGCTGTGGTGCAATTTGTACCGGGCGGCCCAGTTGAGCAATTGATGCTAGAGCTTAAGGGTAAGGGTGATGCAGCTGTGAGTGGAGCAGAGTCCTCTGGTGGTGGCAGCAACTATCGTGGCCGCCAAGGAATAGATGCTGAGCGTTTGGCTGAGGTGAAAGCTTTGTATGGTTTTGATAAGCCGCCCATAGAGCGTTACTTCATGATGCTCAAGCGTTTTGCGCAATTTGATTTGGGCCAGAGCTACTATCAACATCAAAGTGTTTGGCAATTAGTGGTCTCTAAATTACCTGTGTCTATCAGCATTGGTTTATGGACTTTCTTTCTGACGTATTTAGTATCGATACCCTTGGGTATAGCCAAGGCAGTCAGAGATGGTTCTCGCTTTGATGCGGTAACGAGTACGATGATTTTGGTGGGCTATGCCATCCCAGGTTTTGTATTGGGCGTTCTATTACTCGTCATTTTTGGCGGTGGCAGTTTCTTGCAGATATTCCCCTTACGAGGACTGACTTCAGATAATTGGAGTGAGCTCAGCATGATGGGCAAGGTAATGGACTATTTGTGGCATTTAGTTTTGCCAATTACCGCTTCAGTTTTAGGTAGCTTTGCGGTGATCACGATGCTGACTAAAAACTCCTTTCTGGAGGAGATTCGTAAACAGTATGTGTTAACTGCGAGAGCCAAAGGCCTCACCGAAAAGCAAGTGCTATGGAAGCATGTGTTCCGTAACGCGCTGCTTCCCTTGGTAACTGGCTTTCCGGCAGCATTTATTGGCGCTTTTTTTACAGGCTCGCTACTAATCGAAACCCTATTTTCTTTAGATGGATTGGGTTTACTTTCCTATGAGTCCGTGATGCGTCGTGATTACCCAGTGGTTTTCGGAACACTCTATCTCTTTACGTTGATTGGCTTGTTTACGAAGTTAATTTCCGATCTTTGCTACGTCTACATTGACCCGCGCATCCAGTTTGGTGCGGGAGGTGGCTCATGAGTCGCTGGCATCGATTTAAAAATAGTCGCATGGGTTATGCCAGTCTATGGATCTTTATGATCCTATTTGGCCTTTCCATGGGGGCTGAACTGATTGCGAATGACAAACCCCTAGTTGTTCGATACGAAGGAAAATTCTATTTCCCAATTGTGAAGTCACAACCTGAGCGAGTGTTTGGGGGTGACTTTGCGACACCAACCGATTTTTTAGATCCGGATATTCGTCGCAACATCACCAGCAATGGTAATTGGGCAATTTATCCACCAATCCCCTATAGCTATGAAACGCTCAATTACTTTTCAAAAGTGCCCAATCCTGCACCACCATCGCTTGATAATTGGTTGGGTACCGATGATCGTGGGCGCGATGTTTTATCCCGTTTAATTTATGGCTTTCGCCTGTCGATTTTGTTTGGCTTAGCGCTCACTATTGTTGGTGTGAGCGTGGGTATCATCACCGGCTCCTTAATGGGATTCTTTGGTGGTAAGTTTGATCTAGTTTCTCAGCGCTTGATTGAGATTTGGTCGGCGATGCCAGAGCTATATCTACTCATCATCTTTGCCTCCATCTTCAATCCGAGTATTTGGCTCCTGATTATTTTGCTAGCGGCATTTGGTTGGATGGGTTTATCGGATTATGTACGTGCAGAGTTCTTCCGCAATCGCGCACTAGAGTACGTTCGGGCAGCCCGCGCATTAGGCTTAACCAATCTACAAATCATGCGTCGTCATATTTTGCCGAACAGCCTGACGCCCGTGATTACTTTTCTTCCATTCAGAATGAGCGCGGCGATCTTGTCTCTCACCAGTTTAGATTTCCTGGGCTTAGGTGTGCCACCAGGAACGCCGAGTCTTGGTGAATTGCTCTCCCAAGGAAAAAGTAATTTAGATGCGTGGTGGATCTCACTATCGACCTTTGTTGTTTTGGTGGCTACCTTGCTCTTGCTCACTTTTATGGGTGAGGCCTTACGCGATGCCTTTGATTCTCGTAAGTCAGGCGCGATGAGTGGAGGCCGTTCATGAGTTCCGTGAAAACTGCAGCTCCACTCCTGCGCTATGAAGATTTTTCAATTTCATTCGGCTCTGGTCGGCGTGAAAAATTTGCCGTCAGCCATCTTGATCTAGAGATCGGCGTGGGTGAGCGCGTTGCTCTAGTTGGGGAGTCTGGTTCTGGCAAGACGTTGACTGCATTAGCGCCACTACGCCTTGAACCGGAGGGTGCAAAAACATTCGGTCGAATTTTGTGGGGCGGCAAAAATACGGATGCTATTGCTCCCCCAGTGAATTTGCTGGATTTGCCCATACAAGCTATTCGTGAAATTCGGGGTCGTGAGATTGCCATGGTTTTTCAGGAGCCGATGACTGCGCTCAATCCTTTGTTTACGATTGGCAATCAGATTGTTGAGGCAGTGCAGATTTACCAACCATTGATCTCTAAGGCTGATGGGATATCTGCCGCAATTGAACTGCTTAAGAAGACAGGTATTCCTGAGCCAGAAAAACGCTTCCATTCTTATCCCCACCAGCTATCCGGTGGACAGCGTCAACGCGCCATGATTGCGATGGCATTGGCTTGTAAGCCCAGATTACTGATTGCAGATGAGCCAACCACTGCGTTGGACGTTAGCTTACGTTTGCAGATTTTGGATTTACTCAAAGAGTTGCAAGAAGAGTCTAAAGATCATGGTGGCATGGCGATCCTGTTAATTACACATGATCTCAACTTGGTTAAGCATTTTGCTCAGCGCGTTGCCGTTCTCAATCAGGGCAACCTGATGGAGGTGGGGTCTACAAAGCAAGTCTTTGAGCATCCAGATAACGCGTATACCAAAGCCTTGGTCAATAGCGAGCCTGTGCGGGACTTAGCGCCAGTAATGCCTTTAGCTCCCGTCTTATTGAAGACGGAGAACTTATCAGTTTCTTATCCAGGCACAGAGTCCACTTCTTGGTTTAAAAAAGCTCCACATCATCAAGTGCTGCGTAAGGTTGGCTTTGAGCTGAAACAGGGTCAGACTATCGGTGTCATTGGTGAGTCTGGCTCGGGTAAGACTACTTTGGGCATGGCGGTTTTAGGTTTATTGGGTGATTCTGCAGCGCAGATTACGGGCACAGTAGATATTCTGGGTAAGGATTGGCAAAAATTAAAGCCATTAGAGCGCCGAGGCATGCGCTCTAGTTTGCAGGTAATTTTTCAAGATCCGTTTGGCTCCCTTTCTCCGCGCATGAATGTGATGCAAATTGTTTCGGAAGGTTTGGATGTGCACTTTCCGAATTTGTCTGCTGTGGAGCGTGAGTCCAGAGTCCTAGATATTTTGCGAGAGGTCGGAATTGATCGTTCCGCTCTCACGCGTTACCCACATGAATTCTCTGGCGGTCAGAGACAGCGTATTGCGATCGCTCGTGCGCTGATTCTGAAGCCGCAGATCTTGGTGCTCGATGAGCCAACTTCAGCATTGGATGTATCGATTCAAAAACAGGTGCTCGCTTTGCTGACTGAGCTCCAGAAGAAATACAACCTAGCCTATTTGATGATTAGTCATGATCTAGCGGTCATACGGGCGATGTCGCATGAGGTGATGGTGCTTAAAGCAGGCAGAGTAGTGGAGTTTGGTGATACCGAGACCCTGATTAAGTATCCACGTCAGAGCTATACCCAAGAGCTGTTTGCAGCCGCTGAGCTGACTTAAGATCTTCCTGAAATAGACCCCATCAGGCATTAAATTGGTGCATTTATGCCCCATAATGGTAAATATCCCATTAAGAACAATAAGTTAGCTCCAAGGCTAGCATTTGGTGAAATAGGTCTTCTTTGTTAGAATCGAGCGATGTTCCTTAAAAAAGACCTCTTGCCAGCGTTTGTTAAGCAGTTGCCGATCGCTGCGCTGATTGCAATCACACTGCTTGCCTATCCTGCACAAGCTGCGGATGGTGTTGCTGATGCAGCAAAAGATGTTTCTGCAGAGGTTGCTAAAGAGACTCCAAAAGAAACTATGTTTCAGGCAGGTAAGTCTTACTTCGCTCGGGTGTCAGATCGTTTGGCAGATTCTGTTACCGGCAAATCAGATGAATTAATTAACCGCGCCATGGAAGTGATTGGCGTGCGTTACCGTTGGGATGCCGAGTTGCCGCAATCTGGTTTGGACGGTAGTAGTTTTGTTGGTTATGTTTTCAAAGATAAGCTTGGTTTTTTATTGCCACGCAAATCTACTCAAATGAGCCGAGTGGGCAAGCCGATTACTCGTGAAGAATTGCAACCTGGTGATTTAGTGTTCTTCAACACCATGCGTTTAACTTTCTCTCATGTCGGCATTTATGTTGGCGACAATAAATTCATTCATTCCCCATCCAAAGGTACCAGTGTGCGCGTAGACGATCTCGGTAGTCTTTACTGGGATAAGCGCTTTGATGGTGCTCGCCGCTTAGACGGTAGCGATAACTTAGGCGATGCAGAGCGTAAAGAGCTGCTGAATGAAGTAAATAAACTCAAACGCAAATCTCGAAGTCTTTAAGCCTCCAGCTAAAGCTTTTAGCTCCTTAGCTTCTCTTTAATTAGTGCCATTTGCTCCTGTGCAGCAACTTCACCAGCAAGGATGGCGGCATTTCTGGATTTGAAGTCACCGCTACTCATTTGTTTGAGGTGAGGCGTAATCACAATATCCGCGCTCTTGAGCTCATACTGATTAATACTTCGCTGCATGATGGATATCGTTTGTTGCATAACCCCAAAGGTTCCGCTGGCATCTTGATGAACGGGTTCTGATGAAATGTTGACCGCAATTACTAATGTTGCTCCCATCTGCCTGGCATAACTTACTGGTACGGGAGCAACTAAGCCGCCGTCAACATATTCCTTACCGCTAATGACTGCGGGCTGGAATACACCCGGAACACTGCAAGAGGCCCGTACCGCTAAACCTGTATTGCCAGACCGAAACAAAATACCTTTGCCTGATTGCAGTTCAGTGGCCACAATGCCTAGGGGTATGCGCATTTGCTCGATAGTCTTATTTTGCACTTCACGATTCACCATGTTTTGAAGGGCGTCGCCTTTAATTAGGCCGCCAAACCTTCCAGCAAAAGGGAGCCCCCAGTCAGCAATCGTTGCTTCGTCTAGATTTAAGGCTAGCCGATTGAGATCATTTCCGCTGGCTCCTGAGGCAAGCAGTGCTGCAATTACGCTTCCGGCACTGCTGCCGACCACGATATCAGGGCGAATACCTTGCGCCTCTAGTGCCTTAATCACGCCCACATGGGCAAAACCGCGGGCGGCACCTGCTCCCAAGACAAGGCCAATAACAGGCTTGCGACTACTCATTAGGCTGCACCCGCCCAGACTTGAGCCCCCAATGAGAGCCCCTAAACCTAGGCCTAAGCCCAGAAAACGACGTCTTGCGTCGGGCTTGCTGGATAAAGGAGGGGATGTGGCTGTAATTTCGTGCATATAGCTATTGTATTGAGCCTCCCTTATAATGGCTAAAGGTGAGCGAAAAAGACTTTGTTTGAGCGCGGGCACTTCTCCCATATGAATTTTCGGAGATCAAATGCCCGTTGTAGCTAAATAGCGCCATCAGAACACTACCAACCCATTACTGAAATACATTTTTATAGTCTCATCAGGTCCTTACCTGATAGCCCGAATTTTATGGATGATCACAATAAACGCGTAATTGAAACAGCCCTCTTGTGCGCGCAAGAACCACTCACAGTTGCTGATCTGACGCGCTTATTTGCCGAAGAGATTGCCACCGGCGAAATTGATGATGCTCTTTTAGAGCTTCAAAAAGCCTGGGAAGAAAAAGGTATGGAGTTAGTCCACATTGCAACAGGCTGGCGCTTTCAGAGCCGCCTGGTAATGCGTGAATATCTTGACCGTTTGACTCCAGAAAAACCGCCAAAGTATTCTCGTGCGGTGATGGAAACCCTGGCGATTATTGCCTACCGTCAGCCAGTTACACGTGGCGAGATCGAAGAGATCCGTGGTGTTGCAGTCAGTAGTAATGTGATGAAGCAGTTAGAGGATCGGGGTTGGGTTGAGGTGATTGGCCATAAAGAAACGATTGGTCGCCCAGGTTTATATGCCACCACCAAGCAATTTCTAGATGACTTGAGTCTCACCAATTTACAAAGCTTGCCCATGTTAGAAGATGCTGCGCCGATGGCTGCAGCTGCGCAATTAGGTCAGGCGGTAATGGAGTTTGATCCAAGCGCCACTGTTGAGACGGTCATCGAGTTAGATGAAAACGGTCAGCCCATCATCCAATCAGCAGATGATGAATTAGTAAGCGAAGAATCCAGCAGTGAAGAGACAAGTGAAGTAGTAGAAGAAGTTACTCCTGAGTCTGAAGACAAACCAGACGAACAAAAATAATTATTAATGACAAGTCATAACGAAAACGATTCATCTCCGATTAAACCGACATCGGATAACTCCACTAGCTCTGAGTCTGCGCCCAATCATGCAGAGGGCGCAAAAGGCGAAGGGCGCGAAGGCGGTCCACGTCGTCCACGCCGTCAGGGTGCGGGCGCTGGTAAGCCATTTAATAAGAAGCGCCCATTTAACAAGGATCGGCCTCGTCGTGAGGGTGATGCTGGTGGCGCGCGCGAGGGTGTAAACCACTCAGCCGCCAAGCTGGCACCAAATGCAGCAGAGAGCGAGGCCTTATTTGCTTCAGTAGTCTCTGGAGAGTTTGATGCTGCATTAGATGCGCCCGAGGTAGTTGAAGTCAAAAATCCGGATGGCTTGAATGAGAATGAGATTTCTCATCAGACTGGTGCAGAGCGTCGCGCACAACGTGTGCGTCACGACGAAGATGCTGATGCGCCTAGCGATGATGAGATGAGTAGTTTGCAATTTGCCAACATCGATGATTTGCCGCTCAGCTTGCGTGATGAAGTATGGTCAGACTTAGATGGCTTGGATGATGAAGCTGACGACGAAGACACTGTTAAGTTGCACAAAGTATTGGCTGATGTCGGCATGGGTTCACGTCGTGATATGGAAGACTTGATTATTCAAGGGCGCGTATCCGTGAATGGATTGCCAGCTCATATTGGTCAGCGAATTGGGCCGACCGATCAAGTGCGCATTAACGGCAAACCAGTACATCGCAAGATTCAAACTAAGCCACCACGCGTGATCATGTATCACAAGCCTTCTGGTGAAATCGTCAGTCAGTCTGACCCAGAGGGTCGTCCCACAGTATTTGATCGTTTGCCAAAGCCGCGTCAAGGACGTTGGATTGCGGTAGGGCGTCTGGACTTTAATACTGAAGGTCTATTGCTATTTACGACTTCAGGTGAGTTGGCTAATCGCTTGATGCATCCTCGTTACGGCGTTGAGCGTGAGTATGCTGTCCGTATTTTGGGCGATCTGAGTCAAGAAAACACGGCTCAATTAAAGAGCGGTATTACTTTAGATGATGGTCAAGCTAAATTCTTACGCCTTTCTATGGGTGGTGGGGAGGGTGCAAATCGTTGGTACCACGTTGCTTTGACTGAAGGCCGTAACCGTGAGGTACGCCGTATGTTTGAGGCAGTGGGGCATGTCGTCTCTCGCTTGATTCGTACGCGTTATGGCATTTTCTTATTACCCCCACGTTTGAGACGGGGTAAGTGGGAAGAGATTGAAGCCGGTGGTATCTATAACTTAATGAAGTTTGCAGGCTTAAAAATGCCTCAACCCCAAGATAAGGGTCGTGGCCCAGCTTCTGGGTCTCATGGACGAGACCGTAATCCTGCTTCCAGTGGGGATTTTCAGCCAGATCCAATGCAAACCTCGGTTTCTTATTGGGGCTCGCGGGATGCTTTAACCCAGGCAAGTGGTCATGGTGCTCTTACTCACCAAGGTCGAGGTGGTAAACCTGGCGGCGGTGGTTCGAGCGAGGGGCGCGGTCCTTTCCGTGGTCGCACCCAAGGCGGGCGTCCAGGTGCAGGTGCACAGGGCGGTCAAGGTGGCGGCCAAGGCGGTCAGGGCCAGAACCGGAATAAAGGCAAAAAAGTTCATCACGGACAGTCTGCTTTTGTGACGGCAAGCCCTCAAAGCCCAGGAAATGGCCCTAAACGCGGGGCACCAAAAGGGCGCAAACCCTTCAATAAAGGGCCTAGAAAACCGCGAAATCCTAGCGAAAGCTTCTGATTTCTATCGGTTTTCCTCTAAATCGGCTATAATTTTGGTCTTACAGCAGTTCGCTGCTGTTTTAGGTTGTTACCGACTGATGTTGCGATCAACGTAAGTCGGCCTGTTCTGAATTTCGAGAATATGGGCTTTGAAGCCCATTTTTTTTTGCCGTTTTGGATTGAAGGGTATTCGTGAAGGATCAGCGGATTATTTCTGCAGAGGTAGAAAACCTAGGGTACACGCTAGTTGATATCGAGCGTGAAGCCGGAGGTTTGCTGCGCGTCACGATTGAAAACCCGGATTATGAGCGTTTGATTAATGTCCAGGATTGTGAAAAGGTAAGTCATCAACTGAGCTACACCTTGCCAGTTGAAAACATTCCCTTTGAGCGCCTAGAGATTTCCTCTCCTGGTCTAGATCGCCCTGTGAAGTCAGCAGCTGATTACGAGCGCTTTTCCGGAATGGAAGTGGATTTGAAGTTGCGGGTTGCCGCTGGCGATCGCAAGAAGTTTCGTGGTGTGTTGCAAGGTTTGCTAAGTGGTGAGTTGGATTCACCTGATGCGAAATTTGGTTTGTTGTTTGAAGGCGCCGATGGCGCTGAGTCTCAATTGGAGTTTTCTTTAGCCGAGGTCGATAAGACTCGGTTGGTCCCTGTTATTGATTTCAAAGGAAGAAAGTCATGAGCCGAGAAGTTCTCATGTTGGCAGACGCCTTAGCGCGTGAAAAGAACGTAGATCAAGCGATTGTGTTTGAGGCGCTAGAGATGGCGTTGGCATCAGCCACTAAGAAACGTTATCCGACAGAAGATGTGGATATTCGTGTATCGATTGATCGCGAGTCTGGTGAATACGAAACCTTCCGTCGTTGGTTGGTTGTCCCGGATGAAGCGGGCCTCCAAGAGCCGGATAAAGAAATTCTGCATTTTGAAGCCCTCGAGCAATTCCCCGACATGGAAGTGGGTGAATTCATTGAAGAGCAAATTGAATCCTTAGCCTTTGGCCGTATCGGCGCACAAGCTGCTAAGCAAGTGATCTTGCAACGCATTCGCGATGCTGAGCGTGAGCAAATTCTGAACGACTACCTTGAGCGTGGCGAAAAAGTCATGACCGGTACCGTGAAGCGTGCTGACAAGAACGGTTTGATTATTGAATCTGGTCGCGTTGAAGCCTTGCTGCGTCGCGATCAAATGATTCCAAAAGAGAATCTGCGTTCTGGCGACCGTGTTCGTGCTTACATTCTCAAAGTAGATCGCGAAGCCCGTGGCCCACAGATTGAGCTCTCACGTACTTGTCCAGATTTCTTAATCAAGTTATTTGAGAATGAAGTTCCAGAAATGGAGCAAGGTTTATTGGAGATTAAGGGCGCAGCTCGTGATCCTGGTATTCGTGCAAAGATTGCTGTCATTACTTACGACAAGCGTATTGATCCAATCGGTACCTGCGTTGGTGTTCGTGGCACACGCGTGACTGCTGTGCGTAACGAAGTGGCTGGCGAAGCAGTGGATATCGTATTGTGGTCTGAAGATCCAGCGCAATTTGTGATTGGTGCCTTAGCCCCAGCACAAGTATCTTCTATCGTGGTTGACGAAGAGCGTCACGCCATGGATGTGGTGGTTGATGAAGAGAATTTGGCAATTGCGATTGGCCGTAGCGGACAGAATGTTCGCCTGGCTAGTGAATTGACTGGTTGGCAGATCAACATCATGACTCCAGAAGAGTCTGCTGAGAAAACTGAAAAAGAAGCTGCCTCTGTACGTCAACTGTTCATGGATAAATTGGACGTTGACCAAGAAGTGGCTGATATCTTGATCGAAGAAGGTTTCAACACATTGGAAGAGGTTGCTTATGTACCCCTTTCTGAAATGTTGGAAATCGATTCTTTTGATGAAGATACCGTAAACGAATTGCGTACTCGTGCGCGCGACTCTCTCTTGACTATGGAATTAGCTAAAGAAGAGCGTGTTGGCGAAGTCTCACAAGATTTACGTTCCCTTGAGGGAATGACCACTGAATTGCTTGCAAAGCTTGCTGACAATCAAGTGCATACCCGTGACGACTTAGCTGAACTGGCTGTTGATGAGCTAGTTGAGGCGACACAAATTGACGAAGAAACCGCGAAAACGCTCATCATGAAAGCGCGCGAACATTGGTTTACTTCATGAGAGGAAGTAGTACATGGCAACAACAGTAAAAGTACTCGCTAAAGAATTAAAACGTACCGCGCTAGACCTTCTAGAGCAATTGAAGGCGGCCGGTATCGAAAAAGGTTCTGAAGACGACAGCATTACCGAAAAGGACAAGACTGTCCTGCTTGAGCATTTGCAAAAAGAGCATGGCAGTGCAGATACAGGTAGCCGTAAAAAGATTACTTTAATCAAGCGCGAAAACTCGGAGATTCGTCAGGCAGATTCTGCTGGGCGTACTCGTACCGTTCAGGTTGAGGTTCGTAAAAAGCGCGTGCTGGTCAAGGCAGGGGATAAAGCTCCTGAAGAAGCTCCAGCTCCAGTTGCCAAGGAAGTTGCTCCTGCGGAACCCGCTAAACCAATCCTTTCTGCTGAAGAGTTAGAGAAACGCGCGGCTGAAGCTACTCGTCAAGCTGAGTTATTAGCTCGTCAAGAAGCTGAAATGAAAGCGGCAGAAGATGCTCGTCAAAAAGAGGCTGATGCTGCAGCTGCTGCGAGTGCAGCTGAGCCAATTATTGAAAAACCTTCCAAGTTAGATAGCGATGCTGTTGCAGCTGAAGCTGCAGCAAAAGCTGCCGAGAAGAAAGCGCAAGCTGATAAGGCTGCCAAAGATGTCGCTGATGCTAACAAGGCACAGTTGGCAGATATTACAAAACGTCGTGCTGCTGCTGAAGCTGAAGCTTTAGCGATTCGCGACATGATGAGCGCTCCTGCACGTGTTCTCAAGGCGCCAAGTGAAATTGCTGCTGAAGAAGCTAAAAAAGGTACTTTGCACAAACCTGCCAAGGTTGAAGGTGCTGACGATAAGAAAAAAGTAGTTGCTAAAGTTGGCGGCAAGACAATTAAGTCTGCAGAGACTTCATCTACTTGGCAAGAAGAGGGAGCCAAGAAACCGGGTGGCCTCAAGACTCGTGGCGATAGTTCTGGTGGTGTAGGTGGTTGGCGTTCAGGTGGTGGCAGAAGAAAGCAACGTCAAATTGCTGAAGCCAATACCGATACTAATTTCCAGGTGCCTACTGAAGCTATTGTGCGCGATGTCAATGTGCCAGAAACTATTACCGTTGCCGAGTTAGCTCACGCCATGGCTGTGAAGAGTGCAGAAGTGATTAAGCTCTTGATGGGTATGGGTCAGATGGTCACGATCAATCAGATCTTGGATCAAGACACGGCCATGATCATTGTCGAGGAAATGGGCCATACCGCTCATGCTGCCAAGTTAGATGATCCTGATTTAGATTTAGGTATTACTGGTCACGATGCAGAGTTACTGCCGCGTCCACCAGTAGTTACAGTGATGGGTCACGTTGACCACGGTAAAACATCTTTGCTCGATAAGATTCGTGCGGCTAAGGTTGCTACTGGCGAAGCTGGTGGTATTACTCAGCACATTGGCGCCTATCACGTAGAAACGCCACGCGGCATGATTACCTTCCTTGATACTCCGGGTCACGAAGCCTTTACGGCCATGCGTGCTCGCGGTGCTAAGGCAACGGATATCGTGATCTTGGTAGTTGCGGCGGATGATGGCGTGATGCCACAAACCAGAGAGGCGATCCACCATGCTCAAGCAGCAGGTGTTCCAATCGTGGTGGCAATCAACAAGATTGATAAGCCTGAAGCCAATTTAGAGCGCGTCAAAACTGAATTGGTAGCCGAGCAAGTAGTTCCTGAGGAATACGGTGGCGATGTGCCGTTTATTGGCGTGTCTGCCAAAACAGGTGACGGTATTGATGCATTGCTCGAGAATGTACTTTTGCAAGCTGAGGTTTTGGAGCTCAAAGCAGCGCAAGAAGCTCCAGCACAAGGTCTAGTAATCGAGGCGCGCTTGGATAAAGGGCGTGGTCCAGTTGCTACTGTTCTCGTTCAATCTGGAACCCTCAAGCGTGGCGACATGCTGCTAGCTGGCTCAACCTACGGTCGTGTTCGTGCGATGTTGGATGAAAACGGTAAGCCATGTAACGAAGCTGGCCCATCTATTCCTGTAGAAATTCAAGGTTTATCTGAAGTTCCTGCAGCTGGTGAATCAGTGCAAGTAGTCCCTGACGAGCGTAAAGCACGTGAGATTGCACTGTTCCGTCAAGGCAAGTTCCGCGATGTGAAGTTAGCGAAGCAGCAAGCATTCAAACTCGAAACCATGATGGAAAACATGGAAGAGGGTGCGATAGAAGCGAAGTTGTTGCCGCTGATTATTAAAGCGGACGTACAAGGTTCTCAAGAAGCATTGTCACAGTCATTACAAAAGCTCTCTACTGCAGAGGTGAAGGTTCAAATCGTTCACGCAGCAGTGGGTGGCATTACTGAGACTGACGTGAACTTGGCAGTCGCTTCTAAAGCAGTCATTATTGGCTTTAACTCTCGTGCGGATGGTGCAGCGCGTAAGCTAGCTGAGAATAATGGTGTGGATATTCGTTATCACAATATTATTTATGACGCGGTTGATGAAGTGAAGGCAGCTTTGAGCGGCATGTTGACACCAGATAAGAAAGAAGAAATCACCGGTATGGTGGAGATTCGTCAAGTCTTCTTGGTATCTAAAGTGGGTGCGATTGCAGGTTGCTTGGTGCTCGATGGTGTCGTCAAGCGTAACTCTAGCGTTCGCCTCTTGCGTGAAAACGTAGTGATCTGGAGTGGTGAGTTGGATTCTCTCAAGCGCTTTAAGGATGATGCAAAAGAAGTTCGTGCCGGTGTTGAGTGTGGCTTGTCATTAAAAGGCTACAACGACATCAAAGAGGGCGATCAGCTGGAAGCATTTGAAGTGACTGAAGTTGCTAGAACACTGTAAGAGCTACCCAGTTAATGCATAAAACTAGCCCTCATCGTAACCAGCGTCTCGCCGATCAAATTCAGCGAGACCTGGCCGAGCTGATTCCTCGTGAATTGCGTAGCCCGAGCTTAGGTTTGATTACTCTACAAAGTATTGAACTCACGCCAGATTTAGCGCACGCAAAAGTCTTTTTTACCGTTTTGGGCGCTGAGCCTGAGGTGGCATTGAAGGCGCTCCAAGATAAAGCGGGCTACCTGCACTCATTATTGTTTAAGCGTTTGCATATTCATACTGTGCCAACCCTGCATTTCCACTACGACAGTTCTGTTGAGCACGGCATCGAAATGTCTCGCTTAATTGATCAAGCGGTCGATAGTGATCGCAAAGATGAGAACGCGTAAATAGCTATGTCTGTACGTATCGATGGTGTTGTCTTGCTTGATAAACCTGCTGGCATGAGCTCGCAAGGTGCAGTCACTGCTGTAAAGCGTGCATTGAATGCAGAAAAAGCTGGGCACACAGGTACTTTGGATCCAATGGCTACAGGCTTACTCCCCATTTGTTTGGGTGAAGCAACCAAGTACTCTCAGGATTTATTGGAAGCTGATAAGACTTACATCGCTCAAGTGAAATTTGGTCAACGTACTGATACTGGCGATGCTGAAGGACTCATTATTGAAGAGTTGCCGCTTCCAGTATTTGCTGATGAAGTTGCCCTGAAGTTGGCGCTAGAGTCATTGCTACCAGCGTTTACCGGCTCCATCAGCCAGGTTCCACCAATGTATTCTGCGCTCAAGCGCGATGGCAAGCCTTTATATGAATACGCTCGTGCAGGTGTTGAGTTAGAGCGTGCTCCAAGAAATATTACGATTCATACGATCCGTTGGACCAACATCAATTGGCCTGAAGCTACTTTAGAAGTCAGCTGCAGTAAAGGCACCTACATCCGTGTCATATCGGAAGATATTGGCAAGGCTTTGGGTTGTGGTGCGCATTTGGTTGGCTTGCGCCGCACTGAAGTTGGGCACCTGAATTTAGAACAGTCTTTCACAATCGAATCCATTCAGAAAGGCTTGCAAGATAGCTCAAGCTATATCTTGCCAGTTGATGCACTCTTACAAACCTTGCCACATCTCACGGTAGATGAGCAGCAAGCAAAACGTTTAGAGATGGGCCAACGAGTCCCGCTGAACTTACCTTCGATAGAGGCGCTAGTGCGTATCTATCGCGCAACTGCTGCTCCACATAACTTTATTGGCACTGGAGATTGGCGCTCTGGGGTATTACATCCCAAGCGTTTGATTTCTTCAGCCCATTAATATTTTTGACTTATTAACTGATTAACCTTAATTAACCCGAATTTCATATTCTTAACTTCAGAAGCTTCACATGACTAAACGCGCACTTCGTAATATCGCCATCATCGCCCACGTTGACCACGGTAAAACTACTTTGGTTGACCAACTCTTACGCCAATCTGGCACATTCCGCTCAAACGAAAAAATGACCGAACGCGTCATGGACTCCAACGATTTGGAAAAAGAGCGTGGAATTACTATTTTGTCCAAGAACTGTGCGGTTGAGTATGACGGTACACACATCAACATCGTTGACACGCCAGGACACGCCGACTTCGGTGGTGAAGTAGAGCGTGTGCTCTCCATGGTTGACGGTGTTTTGCTTTTAGTAGATGCGGTTGAAGGTCCAATGCCACAAACTCGCTTTGTAACCAAGAAAGCTTTAGCTCTTGGTTTGAAGCCTATCGTGGTGATTAACAAGGTTGACCGTCCAGGCGCACGTTGTGACTATGTAATTAATGCTACCTTTGAATTATTTGATAAGTTAGGCGCTACGGAAGAGCAGCTCGACTTCCCTATCATCTATGCATCAGGCTTGAATGGTTATGCAGGAACTACAGAAGATGTTCGTGAAGGCGATATGCGTCCATTGTTTGACGCTGTTCTGAAATACGTACCTGTACGTGATGATGATCCGGATGGTCCTTTGCAATTCCAGATCTCTTCAATCGATTACAACAGCTATGTCGGTAAGATTGGTGTCGGCCGTATTAGCCGTGGACGTGT
>JBEGUE010000044.1:0-5724 GCA_041179045.1 Pseudomonadota bacterium | reverse complement strand
CTGACTGATGAGAAGCAGTTCGTTGGTTACCAGGGCGATGCCTCTGCACCATCATCCGTTCTATTGCGCAACCATGGCATTCACATTGATATTCAAATTGATAAGACCAAAACCATTGGTGTTTCTGATCCAGCCGGAGTGAATGATGTGGTACTAGAGGCTGCGCTCTCCACCATTTTGGATCTAGAAGATTCTGTAGCAGTTGTTGACGGCGATGACAAAGTCCTTGCTTATGAGAACTGGCTGGGCATTCTTAAAGGTACATTGGTTGAAGAAGTGAGCAAAGGCGGCAAGACTTTTACTCGCACGCTCAACGCAGATCGCAAGTACACGGCAGGTATTGGCGCTACCAATGCTAAAGACGGCGTTGTGACTTTGCATGGCCGATCACTCCTGTTTCTACGTAACGTGGGTCACTTGATGACTAACCCAGCCATCATTACTGGTGATGGTAAAGAAATTTACGAAGGCATCTTAGATGCGGTCGTTACCGTGCTGATTGCTTTGTATGACATCAATCGCCCAGCGACTCAAGCTATTGGTAATACACGTAAAGGCTCTGTCTATATTGTGAAGCCAAAAATGCACAGTGCAGAAGAAGTAGCATTTGCTGGCGAGCTTTTTGGTCGTGTTGAGAAATTACTTGGCCTGCCTGAGAACACAGTCAAGCTGGGCATTATGGATGAAGAGCGCCGTATGAGCGTCAACATTAAAGCTGCCATCGCTGCAGCTGGTGCTCGTGTTGCCTTTATTAATACTGGGTTCTTAGACCGAACTGGTGACGAAATGCATACCGGCATGTACGGTGGTGCTATGGTTCGCAAAGGTAGGATGAAAATTGCTAAATGGTTTGGAGCTTATGAGCGCCGTAACGTGTTGGCAGGATTAGATTGTGGCCTACGTGGTCGCGCACAGATTGGTAAAGGCATGTGGCCTGCGCCAGATCTCATGAAGGAAATGGTTGAGCAAAAAGCTGCACATCCTCAAGCTGGCGCAAATACTGCTTGGGTGCCTTCACCGACAGCCGCCACTTTGCATGCCATTCACTATCATCAGGTCGATGTTGCAAAGATCCAAGAAGAAATGGAGAAGCAAGATACTGCCGCTGAGTACGAGGCTTTAACCGATGAGCTCTTAACGGTACCTATTGCGCTGTATCCCGATTGGACTAAAGAGGAAATTCGCGAATCCCTCAACAATAATTGCCAAGGTATTTTGGGTTATGTTGTGCGCTGGATTGACCAAGGTGTTGGTTGCTCCAAGGTGCCTGATATTTATAACGTAGGTTTAATGGAAGATCGTGCGACATTGCGTATTTCTAGTCAGCACATTGCTAACTGGTTGCTGCATAAGTATGTAACTAAGGCGGAAGTTGAAGAGGCTATGCAGCGCATGGCTAGCATTGTTGATTCTCAAAATGCTGATGATCCCCTCTATAAGCCGATGATGCCAAACTATAAGGATTCATACGCCTTTCAAGCTGCAAGTGATCTGATCTTTAAGGGTCTGGAGCAGCCAAACGGATATACCGAGCCATTGCTGCATGCTTGGCGTTTGAAGGTAAAGCAGGCACAAGCAAAGTAAGCTGAAGTGAGTAGCAAATATGAATGGATTTGCTGAAAGGCAAGTCCATTTTTCTTTTTGTGAAAACCTACCTAAAATCCTGACCGCCCTATGCTCCATTTTTTAAACCTCTTCACCAGACTGTCTAATAGTCGCGGCCAAGAGCTAGGTTTTAAACTCAACGACGGAGGTAGGGCGCTTGCAGGTTTTAAAGGTGGGGCTGGTGATTGCGTAGTTCGAGCGATTGCGATTGCAGCCCAATTGCCTTATTTGCAGGTCTACGAAGATCTTCGTGCTGCCAATGCAGCATATGCCGATTTACGAAACGACAAGTTGGCTAGGCGTCTCAATGCTAAGGGCGCTTCACCGCGTAACGGCAATCATCGCAATGTGTTTCATGACTACATTGTGGGCCATGGGTTTGAATGGGTGCCCACCATGCAGGTTGGCGCTGGTTGTAAAGTGCACTTGCTAGCAAATGAGCTACCTTCTGGTAGATTGATTGTGAAGGTTTCTAAGCACCTGACTGCTGTAATTGATGGCGTGATCCAAGATACCCATAACCCGTCTCGGGGTGGGTCGCGCTGCGTCTATGGTTACTACATTTTGCGTTAGAGATACTGCTTAAAAGAAAAAGCCTCCAAAAAGCAGAGGCTTGTTTCTAAAAAATGACCAAAAATGGCTTAAAACAGAGCTAAATCAGCAATAAATTACCAATTTCCACTAGTTTTACGTGATTTTTGCTCAAGCACTTTAGCTTCGCTAAAAGCGGTAGCCAATAGAATAAAAAAGTCTTTAATTGCTAAAAACGGCTTAATGCTGATAGCGGGCGCTGCTTGAAAACGTACTGAGTTTGAATGTGCCATGGTGAGCTCCTTAAGGGTTAACCCTAATGATACACCCTATCACCATAAATTGCTAAATACGTATGACTTAGCTTAATAGACGCTGGAATTGCGATATTTCTGGTCCCAAGCGTTTTTATAGGAGGTAGTCATACCGATCATGATGGTGGTGGTCCAAGCCAGTGAAAACAGGCCGCTCAAAGAGATAAAAAATGCAAAGGTCTTCCAGCCATCAAGCAATGTGTCGGACTCAAAGCCCACGGTTGTGTAGCAGCTACCTGCAAAGAGAATGGCATCAATGGGTGTTTTCATAATTCCCAAGCCAATAATAAAAAATGACCAAAGAAGAATTTCTAGTAAGTGGAACATAGCCAGAAATACAAACGTGGCATAAAAGTGAAAGAAGACGCGGTTGTATTCCTGTTTCGCAAGATTTTTGCGGGTAAGGCGCTCAAAGCGCATATAGACATGGTTAATGGCGCTACCATGGAATACCAATATCAAAATAAGACAAACAATTCCCCACATAGAATCTCGCACTAGGAGTAAAAAAGGGAACTCAGAGTAGGCGGTGATGATGTTATTCATGGGGGTTGTAGGAGGGCTAGAGCATTGATTTCATGGTGGGTTGATAATGGCACATCTCCAATTTCATGTAAAGAAACCATTGACCGAGCATCACATGCCAGGGGGAAAGAAGAGGGAGTACTTTTTCTTATTCTCCTTGGCCGGAATTCAGTTCACTCACATCCTAGACTTCATGATCATGATGCCTTTGGGTCCCGAATTTATTCGTGAACTCAATATCAATACCCATGAGTTCGGTCTATTACTTTCTTCCTATACTTTTGCCGCAGCTCTTGCCGGTATCTTTGCCACTTACTTTGTAGATCGCTTTGAGAGGCGAGTACTGCTCCTGAGTTTGTATGCTTGTTTCATTATTGCCACCATAGTCTGTGGTTTGGCGCCGGATTACCATTCTCTTTTTATTGCTCGAGCATTTGCAGGTGCATTCGGTGGCATCTTGGGTTCATTAGTTCAAACTATGATTGCAGACTCTATTCCGTTTGAGCGCAGGGGCAAGGCTTTGGGTACGGTGATGTCTGCTTTCTCGGTATCTACTGTGGCGGGAGTTCCCCTGAGTCTCTTGTTAGCCAACAATATTCCATACTTAGGTTGGCGAGCACCATTCTTTTTTATTGCTTTGGTGTCTACTCTCATTTTGTATTTGGGTTATCGCAATATCCCCAAAATTTCTGGTCATTTACTCCACTCCCATGAGGGAAGTCGCATCAGTCAAATCTGGAATGTCTTTGTTGCCCACCAGCATCTACGCGCATTCTTTTTTATGGCGCTCATCATGCTCACAGGATTTTCTGTTATCCCGTATATTGCGCTCTATCTCACCTCTAATATTGGAGTTGATAACTCCTATATTTCTTTGATCTATCTTTGCGGCGGTATTGCTACGCTAATGAGCTCTCGCTGGATTGGTCATTTGGCTGATCGTTATGGCAAAGTTAAAGTATTCAGGGTGCTTGCAGTGATCAGTTTGGTCCCATTGCTGGTGACGACTCATTTGATGCCGGTACCGCTTTGGGTGGTGTTGATTAACTCCACTGCATTTTTTGTCTTAGTTTCAGGCCGTATGATTCCAGCGATGGCAATCGTCAGTCAAGTGGTGGATGCCAAAATTCGGGGAACCTTTATGAGTTTAGTGGGCTCAGTACAAATGTTAGCTTCGGGGCTTGCCTCAGTCCTTGCTGGCATGGTAGTGACTATTGGTACGGATGGAAAAATGGAGCACTACAACCTGGTTGGTTATGGGGCGGCCTTATGCGGCTTGCTTACTTTCTGGTTGGTGGGATATATTCATACCGATAAACAGGCGCAGTAAACCGAATTTATTTAAAAAGAAAGATTGCGATGATTTCATTTAAGAGACCAGACGGCACTTCAGTAGAGGCTTATTTAACTGAGCCGGCCAACCCAACGAATGCTCCTGGTGTGGTGGTGATTCAAGAATGGTGGGGTCTGGATGATGAGATTAAGAATGTTGCCAACCGTTTAGCAAAAGCGGGATACCGTGCCCTAGTCCCTGATCTGTACCGAGGCAAACTCGCCCTGGAAGCAAATGAAGCAGAGCACCTCATGAATGATCTGAATTTCGGTGATGCTGCTAGCCAAGATATTCGTGGTGCTGTTCAGTACCTCAAGGCAACAGGTAGCGCGAAAGTTGCTGTCACCGGTTTTTGTATGGGCGGAGCGCTCACAGTCCTGTCGGCCGGCCTTGTTCCTGAATGTGATGGAACGGTGGTTTGGTATGGTTACCCTCCGCTGGAGTATGTTGATGCGCCGGCTATCAAAAAGCCGATGTTGGCGCACTGGGCCCTGCAAGATGATTTTTTCTCTATCGCTGGTGTAGATCAATTGGAAGCAAAGCTAAAAGCAGCTGGAGCTACATATGATTTCCAGCGCTATGACGCAAAGCATGCTTTTGCTAATCCAAAGTCAGATGCTAGGGGCCTGCCACCATTGCAATACAACCCGGTTGCTGCTGACTTAGCCTGGCAGCGCACGATGAGTTTCTTAAAAACTCAACTCGCTCCGTAAGCACCTCACTGACAGATCTATCCTATGCATCTTTTTGCCGAAAACCTCGCTGTTGAACTTTCTTCCTATTACCGTAATCTTGCCCTAGGGCATGGAGTGATTCCTAAGGTCTTTAGCTTGGTTAATGGAGAAGGAAGTCAATACCTCTTTTTTATTGACGACTTGCGTATGAATGCGGAAGAAGAAAATCAATTTTTGGCTTATATCGTGCAAGAGCATGAGGCGGTTTGTTATGCACGTGGAACTTTAGTAGTCCTGGAGAAGTCTCAACAACTCATTGAGTTTGCAGTGATTGATCAAGATGATGCTGAGGCTATTGTGTGCTCCGCCCAATTAACGCGGGATATTGACGATAAGCCCGTTGGGTTAACGGAGTTTGAAAAGATCCTAGCTCCCAAAAAGACCATCTTCTTTAGTGGATTGTTTGCGCCGATTGAGTTATCCGAAGATAGGGCGGAAGAGTTTGAAGGTCTTTGGGATGAAATGAAACCCAAGATTTTGCATCGCTCTATGGGGCTCTAGCTTTTTAATATGACGCCAGGACAACAGCGAGTATATGTTTTATGACGGATAAATTAAATCCCCATAATGGCATTGATGATGTCAAGTACAAGCATGGCAATGAGACTGAAGAAGAAGTTCGAATCAATTTAGCTGCAGCGTATCGACTCGCTGCATTGAAGGGTTGGGATGACGGTATTTA
>JBEGUE010000043.1:0-3343 GCA_041179045.1 Pseudomonadota bacterium | reverse complement strand
ACAGCATGACAAACGAGCCGCTACCAAAGAGCGTGAATGGGAGGTTCAAAAGGGTCGCATTGCCAGAGGCGATCTCAACGCCTAATTTGCTGCGGCAATAAGAATCTATAAATGCACCAATAGAGTGCACAATACGAGCCTGTGAATAAAAGTTAGCGCAAAGCAAAATGCCTAGATTTTCATCTAGGCATTTTTTACATCTTGCTAGTGATTAGCAGTGCGAAGTTAAGCCTCTTTCTTACCCAACATTTCCCAAGTAGCTACTACGCTATCTGGATTAAGGGAGATCGAAGTAATGCCCTTGGCAACCAACCAACGCGCAAAGTCTGGATGATCTGAAGGGCCTTGGCCGCAAATACCGACATATTTGTTTTGCTTAAGGCAAGCTTCAATCGAGCGAGCGATCATGAACTCAACCGCAGGATCGCGCTCATCAAAGTCAATTGCCAACAATTCCATACCGGAATCACGATCTAAACCTAAGGTTAACTGAGTCATATCGTTTGAACCGATTGAGAAGCCATCGAAATGCTCAAGGAATTGATCCGCCAAGATCGCATTGGAAGGAATCTCGCACATCATGATCAGGCGCAAACCATTCTCACCACGCTTGAGACCTAACTTTGCCATCATGTCGATGACACGCTCAGCTTGTTTGATAGTGCGAACAAAAGGAACCATGATCTCGACGTTATCCAGACCCATATCTTCACGAACACGCTTCATTGCAGCGCACTCCAAAGCAAAAGCTTCGCCGAAATCTGCTGATACGTAGCGGGATGCGCCACGGAAACCGAGCATTGGATTCTCTTCATCCGGCTCATAGCGTGAACCACCGATGAGCTTCTTGTATTCATTTGACTTAAAGTCAGACAAACGCACGATCACAGGTTTTGGATAGAAAGCAGCGGCAATGGTTGCCACACCTTCAACTAATTTATCTTCATAAAACTGACGTGGACTTGCATAACCGCGAGCAACGCTTTCTACCGCACGCTTGAGATCAGGATCAATGTTTGGATACTCCAATACAGCGCGTGGATGCACGCCAATGTAGTTATTGATAATGAACTCGAGGCGAGCCAAACCAACACCGGCATTGGGGATTTGACAGAAGTCAAAGGCCAACTGGGGATTACCGATATTCATGGTGATTTTCACTGGGATCTCTGGCAATACACCACGAGAAACTTCAGTCACTTCAGTTTCAATCAAGCCATCATAAATATGGCCTTCGTCACCTTCTGCGCAAGAGACGGTCACCATCATGCCGTCTTGCAAATGCTCAGTCGCATCGCCACAACCTACTACCGCAGGCACACCTAGCTCGCGAGCAATAATCGCTGCGTGGCAAGTACGACCACCACGATTCGTGACGATCGCAGAAGCACGCTTCATCACTGGCTCCCAGTTTGGATCAGTCATATCAGCCACCAATACATCGCCTGGCTGTACACGATCCATCTCGCTTGGATCACGAATAATGCGAACCGGGCCTGCACCAATCTTTTGACCAATAGCACGGCCCTTGGCTAATACTTTTGAGCTACCTTTTAACTTGTAGCGCATCTCAACTTGACCGGCAGCTTGGCTCTTCACTGTCTCTGGGCGTGCTTGCAGGATATAAATACGGCCATCTTGACCATCCTTACCCCACTCGATATCCATTGGACGACCGTAATGCTTCTCAATGATGACCGCGTATTTGGCTAATTCGGTAATGTCAGCATCTTCCAATGAAAAGCGATTACGCTTTTCTGGAGCCACATCTACAGTCATGACCTTCTCAGCAGAACCTGCTGGGGCAAATTGCATTTGAATCAACTTGGAACCTAAAGAGCGACGAATAATCGCCTTCTTATCTTTTGCCAAGGTAGTTTTGAATACATAAAACTCATCTGGGTTCACCGCACCCTGCACTACCGTCTCGCCTAAGCCATAGCTAGAAGTGATGAACACCACATCTTCGAAGCCAGATTCAGTATCTAAGGTAAACATTACGCCAGCTGCACCCAGGTCAGAGCGCACCATACGCTGGATACCAGCAGATAGCGCTACTTCAGCATGGGCAAAGCCCTTGTGAACGCGGTAAGAAATCGCACGGTCGTTGTACAAGGAAGCAAATACTTCACGAATCTTCTTCAGAACATCATCGATACCTTCAACGTTCAAGAAAGTTTCTTGCTGCCCTGCAAATGAAGCGTCAGGCAAGTCTTCTGCGGTTGCAGAAGAGCGCACTGCAAAAGAGCCTTTGCCTGAGTCATCTAATGTTTTAAATGCGGTACGAATTTCTTCATCAAGGCGGGTCTGAAACGGTGCAGCCTCAATCCAGCCACGAATTTCTTTACCAGCCTCAGCTAGAGCACGAACATCATCAATATTAAGATTTTCTAAACGCTTCTGAATGCGCTCGGTCAAGTTGTTGTGTTCCAAGAAATCACGGAACGCCAATGAGGTAGTTGCAAATCCAGTAGGCACACGCACGCCCGTGGAGGACAACTGAGAAATCATTTCGCCAAGTGAGGCGTTCTTGCCACCGACTGACTCAACATCCGTCATGCGGAGTTGCTCAAAAGGCAAAACGTAGGCGTTTGCTACATCGTTACTTTGTTGCTGTGGGTTGGACATAAAATACTCTCTAAGGATAAGGAAACTGGTCGAGCGGCCGGATAAAATACGGCATACTTCATTAGTTACATATTGTAGTGCTGACCAAGACCTCCAGGCCAATCTCATGTCTACCCAAACGCGTATTGTTTTTATTGTTTCTGATGGCACCGGCATTACTGCCGAGAACTTCAGCCAATCGATTTTGGCCCAATTTGAGGCCACTTTTAAGCATATTCGGGTGCCTTTTGTGGATAGCTCTGAAAAAGCCCATGATGCGGTCTCCAGCATCAATCAGGCAGCCTCCAAATATGAGGTTCAGCCGATTGTTTTCACCACTTTGGTGAATCCCGAACTGAACACCATTGTTGGCAAAGCCAATGGCCTGATTTTGGATATGTTCCAGACATTTGTGGCACCTTTAGAGCAGGCTCTCGGGGTTAAATCAACCCACGCCATGAACCGCCTGCACCACAATGCTGATACTGAGGCCTACAAAAACCGGATTGAGGCCATTAACTATTCCCTTGCCCATGATGATGGGCAGTCCAATAAAAACCTAGCAGAAGCTGATGTCATTCTGGTGGGCATCTCCCGGGTGGGTAAAACACCAACTAGCCTCTACTTAGCAATGCAATATGGCATGAAGGCAGCAAACTACCCCCTTATTCCAGAAGATTTTGAACGTGGGCAGTTACCCAAAGATTTAGTTCCGTATCGCAGTAAGATTTTTGGC
>JBEGUE010000042.1:0-4095 GCA_041179045.1 Pseudomonadota bacterium | reverse complement strand
ACATGATGGGCTCTCCACCATACTCTTTGACGTAGGTTGCTAGATTACGAGTGCATTTGACGTCATAAATAATCTGCCCGCCTGGATTGCGGGAAAGAACATCTTTGGCAAAGAGCATCATTTGACGATCTGGGAAGATCACCTGACCATCTTTAGTGACTACACCTAAACGATCGGCATCGCCATCAAATGCGAGACCTAATTCATTATCGGTAGTCTGGAGGTTCTTGATGAGATCTTGCAAGTTCTCAATATGGGCTGGATCTGGATGGTGATTCGGAAAGTGACCATCGACCTCACAAAACAATTCTTGAACTTCACAACCAAGCGCTCTAAATAACTTGCCAGCAAATGCACCACCAACCCCATTACCGCAATCGACTGCGATCTTCATCGGGCGAGCAAGCTTGATGTCACCCACAACATAGTTGAGGTACATCGGGAAAATATCGAAAGTACTTCTTGTTCCTTGGCCAGTAGCAAATTGCTTGGCTTCTATGCGTTTACGCAAATCCTGAATTTTTTCCCCGTAAATCGCTGCTGTTCCCAAAACCATTTTGAAGCCGTTGTAGTTCGGGGGATTATGACTGCCGGTAATCATGATTCCGGACTTCGGTGTCTTGCCATTAATAGTGTGATTGGCGGCGAAGTAGACCATAGGCGTAGCCATCATGCCCAAATCAATCACATTGATACCAGTAGAAAGCAAACCCTCTGTCAAAGCCTCAATCAAGCTAGGGCCAGATAGGCGACCATCGCGACCGATGACAATATCGGTTTCACCAAGCTCGCGCATTTCAGTACCGAAGGCTTGGCCAATCAGTTTGGCAATCGAGGGATCCAAGGTCTCATCAATAATACCGCGGATGTCATAGGCTTTAAAAATTGAAGGGGATAATTTCACTTTGATTCCTGGTGGTATTAATGAGCAATTTCGATGATTGAATTTAGGCCCTCACAAGCCTCCTGAAAGAGAGCGGGCGGCAGGCTCTTCCATGGATGGAGTCTTGCGGAGCGCAGGCGCCAGTCAAAAGATTTTGGCTGATGTGTCAAGATAAAGACGGGCTCACTACGACCAACAGAAAATTTGATTGCAAATGGATTGGTTTCATTAGACTTTGCGTGCGTCATAGGAAGCCCAATAACAAGACCAGTTTTTTCATTAAATGCTTTAGGTGAGAGGACGAGCATGGGATGCTCATCTTTCATTTCTTTTCCCAATTGAGGGTTAAAGTTAATCCAAATCATGTCCCTACGTTCAGGAACCCAAGCCTTCAATTTTTCTGCCATTAAATAATTTCTTTCCCAATGGGTGTTGATGTCATTACTTCGCCGCCATGTGTCTCTGGATCAAAGGCTTTTAGCTTTTGAGAGAGGCTCAGTTTAGGCTTGCCAACCACCCGGAGTAAAACACCATCCTTAACAACCTCAACTGAGATAGGGACTCCTTGAGAAAAATGGGCAGCCTTAGCCACTGGTGAGGTGATTCGAACACCAAGACCATTTCCCCATTCCTGGATTGTTTGCCCTACCTTTAGTGCTGGAGCCATAGGCACCCCCTAGTTAAATGTTTATACAAGTTTAAACAATTTGTCTGGTAATGTCAATTTGATCAGACTTAGGTGGATTGTTATCTTATGAATTTAATAGATTAATGCGAGCAGCAGTAACAGCATCAATATCTGCACTGGCAGCAATATCATTTTGATGACTTGCGAGGGCTTTCTCAATCGGCTTGGCCAGTACTTTTCCATACTCCACGCCAGGCTGATCAAAGCTATTGATATTCCACAGCGCACCTAATGTCGCAGTGCGGTTTTCATACAAAGCAAGTAAGGCGCCAAGATAAAACGCATTGAGCTTGGGTAGTAATAAGAGGTTGCTAGGACGCTTACCTGGATAAATATCATTTGGATTTGCAGCAGTCTTACCATTGGCTAGCGCCTGCGCCTGCGCCAAGCAATTGGATAGTAAAATGCGATGGTGCGCAACAGCCTCAGGCCGATCACTCATCGGCTCACGCACGGCAATGAAATCAATTGGAATGATTTCCGTACCCTGATGAAAGAGCTGGAAGTAAGAGTGCTGCGCATTACTACCAGCACTACCAAACACCACCGGAGAAGAATGCTTCACTGGATTGCCATCGCGATCTACGCTCTTACCATTACTCTCCATATCGAGCTGCTGTAACCACTTCGGAAACCAATCCAATGCGTCTGCATACGGAATAGCTGCATAGGCTTTGATATTCTGTTTTACTTGTTGATGCAGCAAAGAGAGTGCCATGATGACAGGTAGATTTTCTTCTAGCGGTGCATTCTTAAAATGCAAATCCATTGCTTCAGCACCAGCTAAAAACTGTTTGAATGTTTCAAAGCCATATTGCAAAGCAATTGGCAGGCCTACCGCTGACCATACTGAGTAGCGACCACCAACCCAGTCCCAAAAAGGAAAAATATTTTCTTCAGTGACACCAAATACTTTGGCGGCAGAGATATTGGCGGTTACTGCATACAAGGCATGTGCAATTTGACTTGAACTGCAGCTACTGTCTTTTAACCAGGCGACAACAGCCTTGGCATTCATCGAAGTTTCAAGAGTCGTAAATGACTTTGAGACCACGATCACACGAGTGCTATGAGGCTGAGCGCGTGCCAGAATGCGTGCCAACTCCGCAGTATCAATATTGGCTAAAAAATGCATTCGCATGCCGCGGCTTTCAATGCCGGGAACATGAGCTAAAGCCTCAATCGCTAAGCGAGGACCAAAGTCTGATCCACCAATACCAATATGAATGACGTCTGTGACGCCAACCCATTTATTACACAGTGCTTCAATCCTATGCCAAACCTCAGAGACTGCTGGCATCACATCTTTGCCATCGATCATTACTGGGGTTCTACTTAAATTACGCAGTGCAGAGTGCAGGGCAGGGCGATCTTCGCTGTTGTTAATGTGCTTGCCCGCAAACATATCCACAATGAACTGCTCCAGATGACTCTGGCGAGCAGAAGCAAAGAGCTTTTTCCAACTAGCCGCATCAATTCCTTGATAGGCGGTATCGAGCACCACATCTACGGCAGAGTGAGTACTTTGGTTGGCTAATGGGGCTCGCACATTCATGGCTTGATTTTATCAATAAGGGCATTCAAATCACCCTAAAACGCTGAAAATGTTACGATTTGAGCAATATATGCACTTTAGCTTAGCTAAAAGTCATTACAAAATTGAGACATATCTGAAATCAGGTCAGGAATAGCGGATGGAGCAGGTTGATTGCGTAGTTGTAGGTGCTGGAGTAGTTGGTTTGGCAGTTGCTCGCGAGATGGCATTGCAAGGCAGGGAAACTATTTTGCTCGAGCGCGAAGCCTCTTTTGGAACCATCAGTAGTGCGCGTAACAGTGAAGTTATTCACGCTGGAATTTATTACCCAAAAGATTCTCTCAAGGCCAAGCTTTGTGTGCAAGGTAATCGTCTCTTATATGAATACTGCCGTAGTCATCAAGTCAGTAATCAGGCATACGGCAAGTTAATTGTTGCTGCAGATACTAGCCAGTTAGATGACCTGCAAGCTATTTTGTATAAAGCTCAAAATAACCAAGTTCCCGATATCAAGATGATCTCAGGGGAACAGGCAAAAGCGCTGGAGCCACAACTGCAATGTGAGGCTGCAGTACTCTCAGGTTCCACAGGTGTAGTAGATAGTCACGGCCTCATGCTCTCATTGCTTGGTGGCTTTGAGGATGCGGGCGGCATGGTCGCTTATCAATCACCTTTACTTTCTGTAAAGCCGATTGGTGTTGAGGCTGAAGGTGGCTTTGAGCTCACTATTGGTGGTGCTGATGGTATGACCATTCAGACCAAGCTATTAATTAATTGCGCAGGACTGAGTGCACCAGCACTAGCTCAAAAAATTGAAGGTCTCTCAAAAGATTTAATACCCAAAGCCTATTTTGCAAAAGGCAACTACTTCTCTTTATCTGGCAAATCTCCATTTAGTCATTTGATATATCCGATACCTGAACCGGGTGGACTAGGTGTTCACTTGACCCTTGATATGGGGGGACAGGCAAAGTTTGGTCCAGACGTGGA
>JBEGUE010000041.1:0-16712 GCA_041179045.1 Pseudomonadota bacterium | reverse complement strand
CCTTCGATGCGTGCTTTTGCTTCAGCCATGCCTTCAGCAGAAGTAGAAGCAATAGTTACGGTACCGTCGTCTTTAATATCGATGCTGCAACCAGTTTCTTTAGTCAAGGCTTGAATTGTTGCGCCGCCCTTACCGATCACTTCACGAATCTTGTCTGGATGAATCTTGAAAGAAACCATACGTGGAGCATGTGCAGACAATTCAGTGCGAACTGAACCCATCGCTTCTTGCATCTTGCTCAAAATGTGCAAACGGCCTTCTTTAGCTTGGGCCAATGCAACTTGCATAATTTCTTTAGTAATACCTTGAACCTTAATGTCCATCTGAAGAGCAGTAATACCGTTAGCAGTACCCGCTACTTTGAAGTCCATATCACCTAAGTGATCTTCATCACCCAAGATATCTGTCAACACAGCAAAGCGGTTGCCATCCAAAATCAAGCCCATTGCAACACCAGCAACGTGCGCTTTCACTGGAACACCAGCGTCCATCATTGCCAAACAGCCACCGCAAACGGAAGCCATGGATGAAGAACCATTGGACTCAGTAATTTCTGAAACTACACGGATGCTGTATGCAAAATCTTCAGCACTTGGCAATACTGGAATCAATGCACGTTTAGCCAAACGACCGTGACCAATTTCGCGACGCTTAGGGCTACCTACGCGACCTGTTTCGCCAGTGGCGAACGGAGGCATGTTGTAGTGGAACATAAAGCGATCACGGTACTCACCTTCGAGCGCATCAATGATCTGCTCATCACGTGCAGTACCTAAAGTAGCTACTACGAGTGCTTGTGTCTCACCACGGGTAAACAATGCTGAGCCGTGTGTGCGTGGCAATACGCCATTACGAATTTCAATTGGACGAACAGTACGTGTGTCACGACCATCAATACGTGGCTCACCATTCAAAATCTGGCTACGAACAATCTTGGCTTCGATTTCGAACATGATGTCATTAACAGCTACTGCATCAACATCACCCTCTTCAGCAAGCTTAGCCATCACTGTTTTAGTAGTTTCTTTAAGCTTATCTGTGCGAGCACCTTTTTGACGAATCTGATAAGCCTCGCGCAATGGCGCTTCAGCCAATGCAGTGACCTTAGCGATGAATGGCTCATCTTTAGGGGCAGCAGTCCAATCCCACTCTGGCTTGCCAGCTTCAGTTACTAATTCATTAATTGCGTTGATTGCAGTTTGCATTTGGTCATGACCGTATACAACCGCACCCAACATGATTTCTTCAGACAACTGATTGGCTTCTGACTCAACCATCAACACGGCAGCTTGAGTACCAGCAACAATTAAATCCATCTCGCTAGTAGCTTGCTCTGTGCGAGTTGGGTTCAAGAGGTATTGACCGTTAGCGTAACCAACACGTGCTGCGCCAACTGGACCGGCAAACGGAATACCTGAAACAGCTAAAGCTGCAGATGCAGCGATCAATGCAGGAATATCTGCAGGAACATCCGGGTTGATAGACAACACATGAATGACTACCTGAACTTCGTTCAAGAAACCTTCTGGGAACAATGGACGCAATGGGCGATCGATCAAGCGGGAGATCAATGTCTCACCTTCTGATGGACGACCTTCACGACGGAAGAAGCCACCCGGAATTTTTCCTGCTGCGTAAGTTTTCTCTAAGTAATCAACAGTCAATGGGAAAAATGACTGGCCAGGCTTGGCTGATTTAGAGGCAACTACGGTACCCATTACTACTGTGTCATCGACGTTAACGATGACAGCACCACCAGCTTGACGAGCAATCTCGCCTGTTTCCATCACTACCTGATGATTGCCCCATTGAAACGTCTTTACTGCTTTTTTAAAAATAGTCATTCTGATCTTCTCCAAATTGTTCACGTGAAAGCCACATGGATTTCACGCTTGTCGTGGGATAAAGCAGTGTCACGACAACACTGGAGCGTTTGAAGATCACAAGGGATGCCATTCCAGGGAGGCACTAGGTTCTTCAACCCAGAAACTCATTGGAATGACACGATCCCCTACACAAATAATCTTGAAGCGCCCAAAAAACATGCCATCTGCCTAAGACTGATTCTGTGACGAAACAACCTTAAGATAGATGGCATTGCAATACCGATAGGAATTACTTACGGAGACCTAATTTCTCGATCAATGCGCGATAGCGACCCAAATCCTTGCCCTTGAGGTAATCCAAAAGGCGGCGACGGCGTGAAACCATCTTCAACAAACCACGACGGCTGTGATGATCTTTAGCGTTAGCTTTGAAATGGGGGGTTAATTCATTGATGCGGGCTGTTAGCAATGAAACTTGAACTTCAGGGCTACCCGTATCGTTTGCGCTGCGCGCGTTATCTTTGACGATTTCCGCCGTTTTAATATCAGCAACTGCCATTTTCATACTCCTTACTTGCGAACACCTGAGCTTTCACCCAATTTGTGTCGTGCATTTATTAATCAAATAAAACAAAAAAGCTTTAAAAATCAAAGCCATCGAATTGTAGCAGATTCGCCTTAAATTCCTTACTCTAGGGCTAAGCACCTAAATGAATCATGCGCACTAGAGGTCTGGGTAAGCCATTGATTTATATAAAAATGCTCAGGAAAATGACTGAAATTGCCTATTTTTTAGGCAATTCCTGATCAAATCCCCTCTTATAGCCTGGCGGATACTTTTGCCACTCCTTGCCGCCCAAACCCTGCTTGTAACCATAATCAAAAAGGGCTTGCATGTAGGCAGTGTCAAACTCGGCCTTGTGGGGGAACTTGAAATCTGGCCCAATAAAAGCCAAGTTAAAACGGACGCCATCAAGCTGGGTGGTGTGATAAATGCGGTACAAATCCCCAATACCCTGAGTCTGAATCATGCTAGAAATCGCTCTCTGAATGATGCTCAGGGTTCCCCGCTCTGTCTCACGCCACTCAGGATCTAAGCGCGCATTGCGAATAATGTAGGCATTGCGTTCCTTTTGTAGCTTTACATTCAGCTCTTTTCCCTTTTGAGATAGAGCGCTGGGATACAGGAATACTTGGGTAATAGCGCCGCCATCCACATGCATCTCCTGAAAGCTTTGGCCGGAAACCTCAAAATCAAACATGACTGGTGAAAATGCTCCAGGAATTGATGCGGATGCCAGCATGACCTTTCTAAAAAGCTCTAGAGCCTCTGGAGTGCCAATACTGGCAATCTTGCCCATGTTCCAAACTACGGGCACGCCTGCATCTAAATTGGTTGTCCCAATCAAAAGCCAGCGATTTTTGGTGGTGTACTCATTTGCCACCTTCTTCAGAAAATCTTGATCAATGTATTTTGAAATCAATTGAAACAGGGGTGTAGTGTCAGATAGGCCATCACTCAAAATGCCGGAGATCAAACCACGCTCAATGAAGATATCTTTGGGGCCATATTTTGTATAAACATCGCGCAAGACGGGGTCATATTCTTTTCCCATGTATGCAAAGGGAGCAATCAAAGCACCGGTACTAATACCGGTAACCAAATTAAACTGAGGCCGATCGCCACGTTCCGCCCACCCTATCAATAATCCTGCGCCATATGCACCATCGTCACCACCACCTGAGAGTGATAAGTAGTTTGCTGGAGCATTTAAGGTTTTTTCGTCCCTCACCTTAAATCCAGCCTGAATATCTGTAGCCATTTGATCGATGCTGGGTTGACTGGCAACCATATATCGCGCACTGCTTAGGCCCGCTATTTGAGCCTGCCCCATTTGCTGCGACGGTACTGCCGCTTTGCGCTGCAAGCTACTACAGCCTACTAATGAAAGTACGGAGAGAGTAAAGATGAAGCGAGTCAGCAGAGTCATATTGGATCGTGATTGGGTAAGAAGGCTCGTTGGAGTATAAAGAGGGAATTCATACATTGCGGAAATACAGTAAAGGAAAGATCAATGCGAACTCAATTTATCCAAACGTTAGCCTATAGTCTATTAGCCCTATCCCCATCACTCAGTTTTGCGCAATTTTCAAATCCATTCGCCGCTGAGAAAACGATTGCCCAGCAACGCCAAGATGTTCTCAAAAAAAGTGAAGACACCCTGAAAGCACTCTATCAAATAGAGCCCAAATCAAAAGAGCTCATTGACAAATCAGCTGGCTATGCCACTTTTAGTAACTTTGGAATGAAGATACTTATTGCCGGGGGCGGCACAGGTACAGGCGTTGTCATCAATCGGTCTGGCGCTAAACCCGTCTACATGAATATGGCTGAAGTACAAGCAGGTCTTGGCGTGGGAATTAAATCTTTCCAAAATATTTTTGTTTTTCAAACACAGGCCGCGCTCAATGATTTTGTTAACTCTGGCTGGACTTTTGGTGGTCAAGTTACTGCAGCTGCTAAATATGAAGCCACTGGTGGCGCCTATCAAGGCGGAACTGTAGTTGCGCCTGGTGTGCTGATGTATCAGCTCACAGACTCAGGCCTTGCCGCAGAAATCACTGGCAAAGGAACCAAGTACTATAAGAGTACAGAACTGAACAAATAAACGGCGCATTGCTAAATCTGCAGCTGCCGCCGTAAATTTTTAAGGCGTCATCTGCGCATTAAGCTTAGCTTGGCTAGGATCATGCAATTTATTCAGCGCTGATAAATAGGCTTTCGCTGATGCTGCAATGATGTCTGGGTCAGTCCCTACCCCGTTAACGATGCGTCCACCTTTAGCAAGTCTGACGGTAACCTCGCCCTGAGATTGAGTGCCCGAGGTAATTGCATTTACAGAGTAAAGCAATTGCTCTGCCCCGCTCTTCACGATCTGTTCAATAGCATTCAAGCTCGCGTCAACTGGACCGTTACCTTCAGCCTCAGAGCTCGCCTCTTTGTCGCCAACTCGGAAAGTCACCTTAGACTTGGGTCGCTCACCAGTTTCTGAATGCTGACTTAAAGAAATGAATTTATAAAATTCACCCTCTTCGGCTGCAGCAGAGTTTGACATGATGGCAATAATATCTTCATCAAAGATTTCTGATTTTTGATCGGCCAATGACTTGAAGCGAACAAAAGCTTCATTCAAATCTGCTTCAGCTTCAATCGCAATACCCAATTCTTGTAAGCGCTGCTTGAAAGCATTACGACCAGACAATTTACCCAAGACAATTTTATTGGTAGCCCAACCCACATCTTCCGCGCGCATGATCTCATAAGTATCACGATTCTTTAAGATGCCATCCTGATGAATTCCTGAAGTATGCGCAAATGCGTTGGCGCCCACAACCGCTTTGTTTGGCTGAACAACGAAACCAGTAATTTGCGAAACTAACTTCGATGCAGGCACAATTTGAGTGGCATCGATACCGCACACCATATCGAAATAATCTTTGCGAGTGCGCAAGGCCATGACGATTTCTTCTAGTGCTGTATTGCCGGCACGCTCACCCAAACCATTTACGGTGCACTCAATTTGACGCGCACCACCAATTTTGACGCCAGCCAAAGAATTGGCAACAGCCATTCCTAAATCATTATGGCAATGTACTGACCACACTGCTTTATCGGAGTTGGGAACTCGCGTGCGCAAAGTTTTCATGAACTCACCATATAACTCCGGAGTAGCGTAGCCTACGGTATCCGGAATATTGATGGTAGTGGCGCCCTCATTAATGACCCCCTCAACCACTCTGCACAAGAAATCCATTTCTGAGCGATAGCCGTCTTCTGCTGAGAACTCCACATCCTCAGCCAAGTTTCTTGCAAAACGAATAGAGCGTTTTGCTTGCTCCAACACCTCTTCTGGAGACATGCGCAATTTCACCGCCATATGTAATGGACTGGTTGCCAAAAACGCATGAATCCGTTTTGCGTTAGCGGCTTTCAATGCATCGGCAGCCCGGGTAATGTCTTTATCATTAGCGCGTGCGAGCGAGCAGACAATCGAATCCTTCACTGCTGCCGCCACTGCAGAGATTGCCTGGAAATCACCCTCGGAACTCGCAGCAAAGCCAGCTTCGATCACATCCACCTTGAGGCGCTCTAACTGGCGAGCAATGCGCACCTTCTCATCCTTGGTCATGGAAGCACCAGGTGATTGTTCACCATCACGTAAGGTGGTATCAAAAATGATTACTTTGTCGCTCATCACTACTCTCCGGTTCAATATTGCTTAATTGTGCTTACTGCCTATTCAGGCCTACTAATAACTTATTGCTAATTCTAAAAACAAAAACCCCAGCAATTTGCTGGGGCTGGTATGTCGTAGCTAATGAATTACTTTAATCTCATTAACTTAGGCCTTACCTGCCCCAAGCTGTAGGCTTAGTGCTAGTAGAAGGAAGCTAAGAAGTGAGGAATGCATCAACATAGATTAAATATAACCTAAATATTCCAAATTAGCTAAAACGACGGCCACTCAGATGCTCCCAAGCCCAAATGACATATCCCGAGATGGAGTAAACCACAAAGAGGCCGAACAGGGTCAGAGGCGGATTAGAAGAAATCAGGACAAAGGTCAGAATCATCAGAACCATCACGCCGAAAGGCACACGGTAGCGCACATCCAAAGCCTTGCCACTGTAAAAGCGGGCATTCGATACCATGGTCAAGCCAGCATAAACGGCTAAGAAGAAAGTGATCCAAGGGATGGCACTATCGCGCACCGGGATCTTATTGTCATCGGCCAGCCAGATAAAGCCAGCAATTAAAGAGCCAGCCGCTGGACTAGGCAAACCCTGAAAGAACTTCTTATCCACCACGCCAGTATTGACGTTGAAGCGTGCCAGGCGTAAGGCTGCACCTGCACAGTAGGTAAAGGCAGCTAACCAGCCCCACTTACCCAGATCTTTTAAGGCCCATTCGTAAGCAACCAAGGCTGGCGCCACACCAAAAGACACCATGTCAGCCAAAGAGTCGTACTGCTCACCAAATGCACTTTGAGTATTTGTCATACGAGCAACTCGACCGTCCATACCATCTAAAACTAAAGATGCAAAGATAGCAATAGCAGCCACCTCAAACTGGTGGTTCATTGCATTAACGATGGCAAAGAAACCGCAGAATAAGGCTGCGGTAGTAAATGCATTGGGAAGTAAGTAAATGCCTTTGCTACGTTTACGTGGCTTATTTACGTGCAACTCTTCCACTTCAAAATCAATCCCATCACCCAAGTCCTCTGCCCACTCATTTTGAGTGCGATCAGTACGAGAGTTCGCAAGGCGACTGCGATCGATACGGCCACGACGGCGAAAAGTAGGCAAAGGGTATTCCCAGTTAAAACGGCTTAATTAATCCAAGCCGGGTACGCGAGCTAATGCAGTATTCGTAGCAAAAACTTTGTCACCAACGCTGACTAAGGGCTCAGCTGTTAAAGGCAAATATACATCTACACGGGAACCAAAGCGAATAAAGCCATAACGCTCACCTGCTTTAAGTCTGTCACCGACATGGATATAGCAAAGAATACGGCGGGCAATGAGTCCTGCAACCTGAACCAGAGTCACGATTTGCCCATTAGCATCAATCACAACGGCATTGCGCTCGTTCTCAGTAGAGGCTTTATCTAAATCGGCATTCACAAACTTGCCAGGAAAATACTGAATCTCTTTTACTGTGCCGTTGACTGCACTACGGTTGGAGTGAACATTAAACACGTTCATAAAAACACTAATCTTCAAGGCTTCACGACTCGCATAAGGATCGTTCGCCACTTCTACTACGACGATACGACCATCGGCAGGAGATAACACGAGATCACGGCCTATAGCAGCAATACGCTGTGGATCTCGGAAGAACTGCAGAACAAAGATAAAAATGATCCACAAAGGCCATGACCATGCAATGCCACCAAGATAGTGGACTAGCAAAGTAACAGCCCCCACTAATGCCAAATACGGCCAACCTTCTTTCGCAATAATGGGGTGCGGATACATCATCTTTGTTCTGAGCCTTTTTAGTTACTACTATTGGTTTCTAAATACTGTTTGCTTAGTTCTTTGTTTGATCAACCAACTTGTTCTTCGCAATCCAAGGCATCATGGCGCGCAACTTCGCACCAACCACCTCGATGTCATGCTCAGCATTCAAGCGACGACGTGAAATCAAAGTAGGCGCACCTGCTTTGTTTTCCAAGATGAAGCTCTTAGCGTACTCACCAGTCTGAATGTCTTTCAAGCACTGACGCATTGCGTTCTTGGTATCCTCTGTCACAACACGTGGGCCAGTGACATATTCACCGTACTCAGCGTTATTAGAGATTGAGTAGTTCATGTTGGCAATACCACCTTCGTAGATCAAGTCAACAATCAACTTGAGCTCATGCAAGCACTCGAAATAAGCCATCTCAGGAGCGTAACCAGCTTCAACCAAAGTTTCAAAGCCAGCTTTGATCAACTCTACTGCGCCACCACAGAGAACAGCCTGCTCACCGAACAAGTCAGTTTCAGTTTCTTCACGGAAGTTAGTTTCGATAATGCCAGCACGACCGCCGCCGTTTGCTGTTGCGTATGACAAAGCAACATCACGAGCAGAACCAGATTTGTCTTGGTATACAGCGATCAAATGGGGAACGCCGCCGCCTTGCGCATAAGTACCACGCACAGTGTGACCTGGTGCTTTAGGGGCAATCATGATTACATCTAAGTCAGCGCGTGGCTGAACTTGACCGTAGTGAACGTTAAAGCCATGAGCGAATGCCAATGCAGCGCCCTGCTTAATATTGCCGTGAACTTCTTTACTGTAAACATCAGCAATTTGCTCGTCCGGCAAGAGCATCATGACTACGTCAGCATCTTTAACTGCTTCGCCTACTTCTTTCACGGTCAAGCCAGCATTTGCAGCCTTGCTCCAGGAAGCGCCATCTTTACGCAAACCAACAGTCACGTTACAGCCTGAATCCTTGAGGTTCAATGCGTGTGCGTGGCCCTGTGAACCGTAACCAATGATGGTCACTTTTTTGCCTTTAATAAGGGACAAATCAGCGTCTTTATCGTAAAAAACTTTCATGCTCTTTCCTTGTTTTGAAAATGTAGTTAATGCAGTAATTAATTAAAAAATTAAACCTTCAGAATGCGTTCACCGCGCCCAATACCAGAACCACCCGAACGGACAGTCTCTAAAATTGATGCGCGATCAATCGAATCAATGAAGGCATCCAATTTGGCGCCATCACCAGTTAATTCAATGGTGTAACTCTTATCAGTCACATCAATGATGCGACCACGGAAGATATCCGTTGTACGTTTCAACTCTTCACGCTCTTTACCAACTGCGCGCACTTTGATCATCATGAGCTCACGCTCAATATGAGGACCTTCAGTCAAATCAAACACCTTAACAACTTCAACCAAGCGATTTAAGTGTTTAGTGATTTGCTCGATCACATCCTCAGAGCCAAGAGTGACAATAGTCATGCGCGACAAGGACGGGTCTTCGGTTGGCGCAACGCTCAAGGCTTCGATGTTGTAACCACGCGCAGAAAATAAACCAACCACACGAGATAGTGCTCCCGGCTCGTTCTCTATCAATACAGAAATAATATGTCGCATTAGAGTTCCTCGCTACCCAAAAGCATTTCAGTAATACCCTTGCCCGCTTGAACCATCGGCCAAACGTTTTCCTCTGGGTCTGTCTGGAAATCCATAAATACCGTGCGATCTTTTAAACGGATCGCTTCTTTGAGAGCGCCTTCAACATCAGACTTCTTCTCAATACGCATACCCACATGTCCAAAAGCTTCTGCCAACTTCACAAAGTCTGGCAATGAATCCATGTATGAACTGGAATAGCGCTTGTTATAAGTCAGCTCCTGCCACTGGCGAACCATGCCGAGGTAACGATTGTTTAAAGAAACGATTTTCACAGGCGTGTTGTATTGTTTACAAGTTGACAGCTCTTGAATACACATCTGGATAGAACCTTCACCAGTAATGGCGAATACATCTGTATCCGGGAATGCTTTCTTGATACCCATGGCATATGGCAAGCCAACACCCATGGTGCCAAGACCACCGGAGTTAATCCAACGACGTGGTTTATCAAACTTGTAAAACTGAGCGGCCCACATTTGATGCTGACCTACGTCAGAGGTAATAAATGCATCACCACCAGTGAGTTCCCACAACTTTTGAACCACATATTGTGGCTTGACGATTTGTGATGCTTCGTCGTACTTCAAGCAATCTTTTTTACGCCACTCATTAATCTGCGCCCACCATGCCGCTAGCTTGGCGTCATTCTTGCGTGGGCCGGCAGCTTTGAGCTGAGCGGTCATCTCTTGCAATACTTCCTTGAGATTGCCAACGATAGGCACATCCACTTTCACCCGCTTCGAAATCACGGATGGGTCAATATCAATATGAATAATCTTGCGCGGGTGACTTGCAAAGTGAGCTGTGTTACCAATCACGCGATCGTCAAAACGTGCGCCAATGGCAATCAACACATCGCTGTGCTGCATAGACATATTGGCTTCATAGGTACCGTGCATACCAAGCATGCCCACAAACTGAGGGCTAGTGCCTGGGAAGCCGCCAAGACCCATTAAGGTATTGGTAACGGGATAACCTAGCAAGTCAGCAAACTCTTTTAATTCTGGAGCGGCATCAGACAGAATCACACCGCCACCGGTATAGATAAATGGGCGCTCTGCTTCTTGCAATAAAGAAACTGCTTTACGAATTTGTCCACTATGGCCCTTGACTACTGGGTTGTAGGAACGCATCTCCAATGTTTCTGGATAGACAAATGGTCCTTTAGCTGCAGATACATCCTTAGGGATATCGATCAATACCGGGCCTGGACGACCTGTCTGCGCAATATGAAAAGCCTTCTTAATGACTAAAGGGAGGTCCTTTACATCTTTTACCAAGAAGTTATGCTTAACAACTGGGCGGGTAATACCCACGGTATCAGCCTCTTGGAAAGCGTCTTCGCCAATCGCATACGTCGGTACGTTACCGCTGATGACTACCATCGGGATCGAATCAGTGTATGCAGTAGCAATACCAGTAACCGCATTGGTTACGCCTGGGCCTGAAGTCACCAGGGCAACGCCAACCTTACCGGTTGCGCGCGCATAGCCATCGGCCGCATGAACTGCTGCTTGCTCATGGCGAACAAGGATATGTTCAAACTTATCCTGCTTAAAAATTTCATCGTAGATGAAGAGAACGGAACCGCCCGGGTAACCCCAAACGTATTCGACTCCCTCTTTGTGCAAAGCTTGCACCAGCATCTCAGCACCAATCATTTCTGGTGGAGTCGCTACGGGATTTGTATTTGTTGTGTCTTGATTAGCTTTAGAAGCTAAAAATTCGGCGCTGCTTGTATTCATTTTCTTTCGTCCTTTGCAATTTTCGGCAAAAAATTGATTGGTCTGTTCTGTCTCTTGCTTGTGGCCTGAGTTCGAACGGCGCTGCTACCGGAAAAAACCACTTCTTGAATGAGATTCTAGGTAGTAAGCCCTATATTCTATAGCAATCCCCTAAAATAGACGAATTCCCTCTGATTCAGGTCTAATGCACTGAATGGCTTCACCCCAAGAACTTTCTGACTTTCTGAGCAGTGTTGAGCAGCGCGCTTTCAAGCAGGCGGTCTATGCTGTGCGAGATGACGATGCGGCCTTAGACATTGTTCAAGACGCCATGATCAAACTTGCCGAGAAGTACGGTGATCGTCCCGCAGCGGAATTGCCCCTAGTTTTCACCAGAATCCTACAAAACCGCATTCATGACTGGTTTAGACGTCAAAAAGTTCGCAATACCTGGGTCACCCTGTTCTCGAATATGGGTAAGAAATCCGATGAAAACGATGATTTTGACCCCCTGGAGTCCCTTTCAGCTCCAGACGATAGTGAAATTCACCAAGATGGTGCGTTTAAGCTTGAACGTAATCAGCTATTGCAGGCTCTAGAGTCAGAAATATCAAAATTACCTGCCCGTCAACGAGAAGCCTTCCTGATGCGTTATTGGGATGAGCTAAGTATTACTGAAACTGCCCTGGCAATGAGTTGTAGCGAAGGAAGTGTCAAAACCCACTGCTCAAGAGCCACTCAGGCTCTAGCTAAAGCATTGAAATTAAAAGGAATTACTCTGTGAACCGCAATCAAGACATCCCCAGCACAACAGAAGCAGATCAATTTGGTCTTGCTGCTGCCGCCCTGCTCCGTCAAGGATCCCAATCCTTGCCAGCTGGAGTCAAAGATCGTCTGTATGCGGCACGCCTCAAAGCCCTTTCTGTCAAAAAACCAGAAAAAGTACGTATTGAGGAGCATGTTTTGGCGAGCTCTGGCGCAAACTGGTCAACCGGCTCACGCTCATTTTGGGATAACGTAGGTTGGGTTGCTCCACTAGTCGTATTGGTATTTGGTCTCATTGGCATTTCCCAATGGCAGCAAGATTCCCGTATCAACGATATTGCTGAATTAGATATTGCCCTCTTGACCGATGATGTCCCGCCTGATGCTTATGCTGATAGCGGCTTTTTGGGCTTCCTCAAAAACGGCCCCCTAGCGGAATCCGATCAAGATAGCTTTAGTTCAGTTAAGACTCCATCCTAAGTGACATAGCGAGCTCAGTTAGCGCATGCTAAAAAATCTACTGAACTTGAGCGCCTCACTGAGCATCAGCATGGTGTTGGCCATTGGCGCCCTAGGATCGGTGCAAAGTTCAGATGCATTTGCTCAAGCATCGGCAGCAACCCCCGGAAAAACTAATGGCATCCCAGAGAAAAAACCAGATGGCACGTGGGAGAGCCTTAAACCAAGTCAACAAAAAATCCTAGCTCCACTGGAAGATGATTGGGATTACATGCTTCCAGACAGTCGCAAGAAATGGATGCAGGTTGCCAATCTATATCCCAAGATGAGTGAGGCCGATCAACAGCGACTTCAGTCCCGCATGATGGGTTGGTCCAATCTCTCTCAAAAAGACCGCCGCCTGGCTCGAGAAAACTATTTAAGCAGTCTCAAATTCCCTGCTGAGAAAAAAGCTGAAGCTTGGAGTGCTTATCAAAAGTTGAGTGATGAACAAAAGAAAAAATTGGCACAAGCAGAGGTCAATAAGAAAAAGCCGACGGCAGTAAGTTCGCCTACATTGCAACAGCATCCAATTAAACAAAAATCAAACTTAGCGCCGACTCCAGCAGCCAGCAGCGCTCCAGCTTCAGAGTCTCCAGCAAGTAACAGCAGCTCAGATAGCAGCTCAAATAATCCCTAGGCCATGATCAGTCCCGCTGAATTAAATCTACTCCCCGCTCCACAGTTTTGGCGGCGAGTCTTCTGCATTCTTTACGAGCAGTTGGTTTTATTAGGCGTCATCGCCCTTACCTTCCTACTTCCCAATTTGGGATTAGGCGTTTTGTTTGGTGTATCCCTACCAAGTTGGCTCACCTTTCTCTATCTCTATGCCGTCCTGGGTATTTACTTTGTCTGGTATTGGACTAAATCGGGACAGACGCTAGCGATGCAAACATGGCGAGTGCGCATGATTGGTCCAGGCGGATACAACCTGACTCGTAGGCAAGCGATTTGGCGTTATTTTTATGGATCTTTGTGGCTTGTGCCCTGCGTAATTTTGCAGTGGCTGTTCGAGCTACAGAGATGGCAGATCATTGAAATGCTATTTGCAATCGCTCTATTCTTATGGCCATTGAGCATGTACTTAGACCGCGTTAAACCTCTGCTACGACAAAGTCTGCCAGATCGCTTCAGTAGAACGCGTTTAGTGGAGCTGCCTAAGAACTTAGTTAAGCTAAATTAAGTCTCACGCAAACATTCCATTGCAGTAGCAGTTTGGATTCTTCTCTGAAAGCGATACCCCGCCAATAGGCAAGCAGTTACCCCAAAGCCGATACCCATCGCCAAAGACTGCGCAAATGCATTGAACTCAATTTCTAATACAAATCGGCCAAGTGCCCATGCCGCAACACCGGCAGCGATTCCAGCCAAGGTTCCGGCAAGTACTCCAATAATCAGAAGCTCAGCTAATGCAATCTTCCCCAGTAGATAGCGCGATGCACCTACCGCCTTTAACAAGGCTGCGCTCCTAAAACGCTCATCTTGTGTTGCCGCTATCGCAGCTACTAATACTAGAATTGCTGCCGCAATCGTGAATGCGAACAAGAGCCCCAATACGGAAGATAGTCGATCCAGGACATCCTGTATTTGTTTTAGCGATGTGCCCACATCTACGATGGTGAGATTGGGATAGGCCTGCGCCAGCTGATAATCCAAACCTTCAATTGCAGTGCCCTGGTAATAAGAGGTAATCCAAGACTGAGGCATCTCTGCAAGCATTGCGGGCGGCATGATGACAAAGAAATTCACTTTCATCGAACTCCAATCCAACTTGCGCAATGAGGTAATGGGCGCAGTGACTTTTTCACCGGCAAGCTCAAAGGTCATTTGATCACCCAGCTTTAACTTCAAGGTCTTCGCAATTCCTGCCTCCAAAGAAACTTGCGGCGCACTACCTTCAAGCCACTTTCCGGAAGTAATTCGATTACCCTCAGGCAACAGTTCGGTATAGGAGAGATTGAATTCTCGATCAACTAAACGACGTGCATTTTCGTCAACATAGTCATTGGGTCCAATGGTCTTTCCATTGACTTCAACTAAGCGCGCACGAACCATGGGACTAAAACTTGGCTTTGCTACTCCCGCATCCAGCAGCGAGCGAGTGATACTAGACTTTTGATCGTCCTGTACATTAATCATGAAGCGATTCGGTGCATCGACTGGAATATTGCCCTGCCAGGTAGCCAGTAAATCTTGTCGAAGCAACAGGATGAGCAATAAGGCCATTAAGGCAATACCGAGCGCCGTGATTTGCATGATTGCAAAGCCAGAGCGACGTGCTTGCGCCGTTAGTGCAAAGCGCAGAGCGAAGTGCTGATGACTCCACTTAGAAAAGAGGAACCTTAGTAAACCTAAGCATAACCAAGAAACCACCGCAAAGAGCGCAACGGCCAAACCAAAGCTTGCAGCAACCCAAGAGGCTAGCTTCCAATCTTGAGCTGCCAGCGCGATCAAGACAAGGCAAGTACCTAATCCAAAGAGTGCAACCCACAGTACCTTAATGTTCACTGAGCCCAACTCTTTTCGAATCAGTCGCACCGGTGAAATCATGACCAAACTAAATAAGGGCGGTCCAGCAAAACCGATGAGCAGGCAGGAGGAAAACAAAATACTCCAGACCAAGGGCCAAAGTGAAAGTGCGGGTAAATTGGCAAATATTAAATTACCCAAGATCCCAATTAATATCTCTTGGACGCCGTAAGCAATCGCAGCACCCATCACAGCGGCCGATATACAGAGAGCGCCCAGTATCTTGATTTGGTTTAATAGGATTGTCTTTTGGCTTGCGCCAAGGCATTTCATGACAGCGCAAACATCAGCCTGCTTTAAGACATATCGACGCGCTGACAAGGCAATCGCTACAGCAGCTACCATAGCCGTCAACAAGGCAACCAAGGCTAAAAAGCGCTCTGCCCGCTCAAGGGTTTTGCGCATGACAGGCTGCGCATTTTCCAAGGTCTCAATGCGCAATCCCCTAAGGCTTTCCGATGAAATCGATTGCGTTGCCCACTGCTCATAATCGGAGATGGCTGAATCATTACCCGCTAGAAGAAGTCGATAAGTCACGCGGCTGCCCAGACCAATCAGACCCGTAGAAGGTAAATCATCAAGCGACATCATGACGCGTGGCGCAAAATTCATAAAGCCGGCACCGCGATCGAGCTCACGCTCCAAAATACCGCTGATGAGAAATGTCTTATCACCCAATAGCATTGGATCGCCGACATTTGCCTTTAGTGCACTCAGCATTGCGGGATCCACCCAAACCGAACCTGCTGGTGGAGTTGTACTAACTGATGAAGGTGAGACCTGAAGGGTACCGCGCAAGGGGTAGGCAGAACTCACAGCCTTAAGGGAAGCCAGCTTACTTTGCGCGCCTACCGTTGCCATACTTGGAAAGACGATTGTTTGGGCTAAGCTCAGCTGTCGCCCCCGAGCCTCCTGAAGGAAGCGCTCAGGCAAAGGTTGATCAGAAACAAGCAATAGATCCGCAGCAAGAAGCTGGCGCGCATCGAACTGAAAAGCCCGTTGCATCCGATCGGCCAAGAAACTAACACTAGATAAAGCGGCTACAGAGAGCGTCAGCGCGACCAATAATGCCACTAGCTCACTAGATCGAAGATCTCGCTGAATAGTCCGCAGAAAGCTTGTTAACACTACTTTAGACCGCCTGAATCTGACCGCCATCCACACGGATCACTGAACCAGTAATGTAGGAGGCGTTGCGACTAGCCAAAAACGCCGCAGTATCTCCATACTCTTGAGGATCACCATAACGACCCATCGGGATCTGGCTTTGACTTGCTTTGACTACAGACTCATAACTCACATTTTCACGTTTGGCACGTGCTTCGTCTAGTTGACGTAAACGATCGGTTGCCACACGACCCGGCATGATGACATTCACGGTAATTCCATCAGCCGCTACTTCTGCCGCCAAGGTTTTAGACCAAGCCAGCAATGCAGCACGCAGGGTATTGGAGATGGCAAGGTTTTTAATGGGGGCAATCGCGCCCGAAGTAGTACTCGTAATAATGCGGCCCCATTGACGTTGACGCATGCCTGGTACAACTCGATCGGTGATGCTGATGAGGGATAGAACCATGTCGTTAAAACTCTTTTGCCACAAAGCGGGGTCTTGCCCTGCCGCCAATGTCGGAGGAGGCCCACCGGTGTTGTTCACCAAAATATCAATCGGGCC
>JBEGUE010000040.1:0-4692 GCA_041179045.1 Pseudomonadota bacterium | reverse complement strand
CGGTGCTCGATGACCGCAGGGCGACCAATCAAAATTGGGGTAGCCAAATGCTCATCAATGATGATTTGTACTGCACGCAATACGCGCTCATCTTCACCCTCAGCAAACACGATCCGTTTTTGTGCGGCAGGCACTCGTTTAGCAATACTAAACAATGGCTTCATCAAAGTACCGGAGTGGTACACAAATTGTTGTAACTGATTGCGGTACGCATCGAAGTCTTTAATTGGACGTAGAGCAACCCCATCCTCCATTGCCGCCTTAGCAACAGCGGGTGCAATGACGGTAATTAAACGTGGATCAAACGGTTTCGGAATTAAATACTCCGGACCAAAAGACAAGTTCTCAATGCCGTATACCGAGGTAACCACCTCACTCTGCTCAGCTCGTGCCAATTCCGCTACAGCCTTTACCGCTGCGACTTCCATGCCACGCGTGATGGTCGTAGCACCGACGTCTAATGCACCACGGAAGATAAATGGAAAGCACAACACGTTATTCACTTGGTTTGGATAATCAGTACGGCCTGTTGCCATCACTGCATCTGGGCGAACTTCTTTAACCTCCTCCGGCAAAATTTCGGGAGTGGGATTTGCCAAGGCGTAGATCAATGGCTTGTCAGCCATCTTCTTCACCATCGATTGCTTCAAAACACCGCCAGCTGACAGGCCTAGAAAAATATCAGCGCCTTCAATCACTTGGTCAAGCGTGCGTAAATCAGTCTCCTGACAGAACGGCTCTTTCTCAGGATCCATTAATTCTTGACGACCTTTGTATGCAACACCAACTAAGTCAGTAACCCAAATATTCTTACGCGGGATACCAAGGTCAACCAACAAATCCAGACAAGCTAATGCAGCAGCGCCAGCACCAGAGGTAACTAATTTCACATTGGCAACATCTTTGCCAACCACTTTTAAGCCATTGAGAATTGCAGCAGCAACCACAATCGCAGTTCCATGTTGATCATCATGAAAGACCGGAATCTTCATACGCGCTTGTAGCTTGCGCTCAACTACAAAACAATCCGGTGCTTTGATGTCTTCTAAATTGATGCCACCAAAAGTGGGCTCGAGCGCAGCAATGATTTCAACTAATTTATCTGGATCGTTTTCATTGATTTCAATATCAAAAACATCAATGCCAGCAAATTTCTTAAAGAGAACTGCTTTGCCTTCCATTACTGGCTTACTAGCCAATGGCCCAATATTTCCCAGACCTAATACTGCCGTGCCGTTGGTTATCACACCAACCAAATTACCTCGGGCGGTGTATTTGAAGGCATTCGCGGGATCTTTAACAATTTCCTCGCAAGGCGCAGCAACGCCAGGCGTGTAAGCTAGCGCTAAGTCACGCTGATTGGTTAACTGCTTCGTTGGGGCGATTTCAATCTTCCCCGGGGTTGGAAACTCATGATAGTGAAGAGCAGCTGCCCTTAAATCCGCTATTTGCTGTTCTTTACTGTTATTACTTGGTTTGCTCATCAGTTCACTCATCAATCAGACGTTTTCAAGCTTCTAATTCTATTCCTCTCGGATGGAAGAGTCCCAAGAGCCATAAAATGGGGCATGCAATCTCAAACCTCCTCAATTGGCGAATTTGATCTAATTCAGCGTTTCTTTAAAACGCAGTCGGAACTCATGCTCGCTAGCGATCCCGGCTCAGTCAAGCTGGGAATTGGGGATGATTGCGCTCTACTAAAAATTGACCCCGCCGAGGAGCTTGCCATTACCAGCGACATGCTGGTATCAGGACGACACTTTTTTCCAGATGCTAATCCAGAGTGGCTGGGCTGGAAAGCCCTAGCAGTCAACCTCTCAGACCTTGCTGCGATGGGTGCTAGGCCGATGGGTTTCACGCTCGCACTGGCACTGCCTGAGGTGAATTCAGCTTGGTTAGAAGCATTTAGCAAAGGTTTATTTGCAATCGCCAATCAATTTGCCTGCCCACTCATTGGCGGCGACACCACTGCCGGCCCGCTCAATATTTGTATTACTGCTTTTGGCAGTATTCCGAAAGATCAAGCTATTCGTAGGTCAGGGGCATTAGCAGGTGATGACATTTGGGTTTCTGGAGCCGTTGGTGATGCCCGACTTGCTCTTGCTGCACTGCGTCATGAAATTGAATTGGAAAAAGGCGATTTGGAAAAAATTCAGGCACGCATGCATCAACCCACCCCTAGAATAGATTTGGGCATTGCCTTAAGAGGCGTTGCCAATTCAGCTTTGGATATCTCCGATGGTCTATTAGGTGATCTGAGGCATATCCTCAAGCAATCAAGCAAAGATGCAGAAATTTATTTAGAGCAGATTCCAAAATCAGCCATATTGCGTAAGCAGTCGCAAACTATTCAGAATCAATATGCAGCGAGTGGCGGTGATGATTACGAGCTGTGCTTTACTGCCGCAAGCAGCTCAAGAGGTGCGATCACCAAAATCAGCCGAGACTTCAATCTTCCGCTCACTCAAATTGGCAGCATCAAATCTATGCAATCTTTGGCACCTGAAATACGTATCCTTGGCAACGATGCAAAAGAATTAAATGCTCAAGAAGCGGGTTTACTACTGAAATCCTTTGATCACTTCGCATGAATACCCAAGCTAATACGCCAAGCTCCCCCGGATTTACTCCCAGCTTAAAGTGGGTGTTTAGCAAACCCAGCCGCGCCCTAGCATTCGGCATGGGCAGTGGTTTAGCACCATTCGCCCCAGGCACTGCGGGAACACTGTGGGCTTGGGCCACCTTCTTGCTGGGTGAATATTTTTTGTCCACCGCAGCCTGGTTCTGGATTATTGGCGTAGGCATTCTTCTGGGCTGCTGGATCTGTGGACAAGTCAGTGAAGAGCTAGGGAAAAAAGATTTTGGTGGAATTGTTTGGGATGAGGTGGTGGCCTTCTGGCTCATATTGATTTTCATCATGCCAGCAAACTTATGGATGCAGATCTTGGCATTTGCACTATTCCGATTATTTGATGCCGTAAAACCCGGTCCGATCGGAATGATTGATCGACACTTTAAACACTTAGAGGATGGTGATCATTCATCTCCATCGAGTGTTGGTTTAACACTGTGGCGCGGTTTTGGAATCATTGCTGACGATTTGGCTGCAGCATTTTTCACCCTTCTCACCATGATGCTTTTACATATTGGATTGAGCTATCTCTCATGAAAAATAATAACGATCCTCAGCATGAACTAGCGAGAGCTGTTGCCCTGACTCTAGTGAACCGTGGCTGGAAAATTGCTTTAGCTGAGTCCTGTACTGGCGGCCTTGTCTGCGCGACATTAACAGACTTAGCAGGCTCAAGCGATTGGCTTGAGCGAGGCTATATCACCTATAGCAATGCAGCGAAATCTGAATGCCTAGATGTTTCATTGGAAACAATTGAGTCATTTGGCGCAGTCAGCGAACAAGTCGCCAAAGCCATGGCCGAAGGTGCGCTCCGTAATGCCAATGTCAACGCCGCCATCTCCATTACCGGCATCGCCGGCCCAACAGGTGGCTCAACTGAAAAACCGGTTGGCACCGTCTGCTTTGCCTGGGCAATTAAAGAAAATGCTGGACATGATGTTATTAACACGGCCACGCTGACCAAACATTTCAATGGTGATCGTCAAGTAGTGCGGGAACAAGCGCGTGATTTTGCGCTCTCTCAGTTTCTGGAATTGCTTAAACCAAGAAACGCTTAGTTGCTTAGCGTGAGCTGAGCCAGCCCTTGTGGCGGAAGTAGCCCAATGGAATCATTGCTGAAATCACCATAGAAATAATGGCAACTGGATAACCCCAGGTCTGCTCTAGTTCAGGCATATAACGGAAGTTCATTCCCCACACGCTCGCCAACAAAGTTGGTGGCATTAAGGCAACGGATACCACCGAGAAGATCTTGATGATCTTACTTTGATTCAAATTAATAAAACCAACTGTCGCGTCCATTAAGAAGTTGATCTTATCGAACAAGAACGCGGTGTGATTTTCTAGTGAATCAATGTCTCGCAAAATCTGACGCGCTTCTTCTTGCTGCTCATCAGACAATAATTTGCTGCGCATTAAGAAAGACAATGCGCGACGGGTATCCATCACATTACGACGAATGCGTCCGTTCGTATCTTCTTCCTTAGCAATTGTTTCGAGCACTTCTTCGGCATCGTTATCAGTGATGTCATCTTGCAGCACGCGCTTACCTGCTTGCTCAAGGTTTTCATAAACCTCTTCCAAGGCGTCAGCAGAATACTCAGCATCAGTGGAGTACAGGTCAAGTAATACATCTTTTGCATTACTGACTGAACCTGGGCGCAAACGGGCACGCAAACGCACCAAGCGGAATACCGGCAAATCTTCATCATGAATAGAGAACAAAACTTGCTTGGTCATCACGAAAGCAACTCGCACGTTGCGAGAAGTTTCTTCTTCGTCCAATAAGAAATCAGTACGAATATGGAGGTGGCCATCATCCGCCTCGAAATACCGTGCAGAAGCCTCTAAATCACCCAAATCATCTAATTCAGGCAAAAGAACGCCAAAGGCCTCTTTAATCCACAGGAGCTCTTCCTCTTCAGGGTCAACAACGTCGATCCAGATAGGGTTGGAGTATTGCAACAATTCATTGCGATCTTCCACTTGCTCTTGAGAGAGGCGGCCATTTTGCAGGACGAACAAGTTGATCATGGTGAACTCCTAAGGAATGGTCGCTA
>JBEGUE010000039.1:0-9573 GCA_041179045.1 Pseudomonadota bacterium | reverse complement strand
TCGTAATTGAAGTCGGAAAGTTGCATAGCATTACCATCAGGTATTGGATTTTAACGATGACGACTAAGCGACCGCCAACTGCACTCGAAAAGATGGGTTTAAACAGCCCTATGGCACTTGCATTGCACCTGCCGTCCCGTTACGAGGATGAGACTGAGCTCTTCACGATTGAGGAGGCCTTGGGCCTTGGAAGGTTCAATTCTATTCAGACTCAGGGTGTTGTCATTCGTAGTCAGGTGACGTTTCGACCCAGAAGACAGCTCTTAGTCACAATTGAAGACGATGCTGCATCGCTCCAACTCCGCTTCCTGAATTTCTATCCTAGTCAGCAAAAACAAATGGCAGTCGGCAGTCATGTCCGGGTGCGGGGCGAGATCCGAGAGGGCTATCAAGGTGCAGAGATAGTTCACCCTACTGTTCGTGCAGTTATTCCTGAGGCACCATTGCCGGCAAGCTTGACTCCAGTCTATCCAGCTAGTGCTGGTATTTCGCAAACCATTATTCGTAAGGCGGTACTCAAGGCTCTCCAGGATGCCAGCCTTAAGGAAAGTTTGGCAGAATTTTTACCATCCAAACTCATGGGGGAAATTCTGCCGAAAAATGATTGGCCACCGCTGCAAGATGCAATTACCTATTTGCACCAGCCACCTGCTAATGCCAATACCCAATCACTTTTAGAACGAACTCATCCCGCTTGGCGGCGTGTTCAGTTTGAAGAATTATTAGCCCAGCAGATTTCCTTAAAGCGGGCGCATGCTATTCGGAGAGAAAGGCGTGCCCCCAGTTTTGTGAAGGGTCAGCAAGCAGAAAAGAAAAACAAAAAAAATGTCAGCATCGAAGAAGGCTTAATCAAAATCTTGCCCTTCGAGCTAACTAGTGCCCAAGCTCGTGTCTGGTCGGAGATTGGATGTGATCTATCCAATACCTTTCCTATGAATCGCTTATTGCAAGGTGATGTGGGTAGTGGCAAAACAGTGATTGCAGCATTGGCTGCTGCGCGTGCCATGGATCATGGCTATCAAGCTGCCATCATGGCTCCGACAGAAATTCTGGCAGAGCAGCACTATCTCAAAATGCAGGAGTGGTTTGGGTCTTTAGGGGTGAAGATTGCATGGCTCTCTGGCAGCTTGAAGGCTAAGGAAAAACGACTCGCACAAGAAATGATTGAGAGCGGCGAGGCGCAACTCATTATTGGTACGCATGCACTCATTCAGGATAAGGTGAGTTTTGCGAAGTTGGGTTTAGCGGTTATTGATGAGCAGCATCGATTTGGTGTAAGGCAGCGTTTAGAGATTCAGCAACGCGTTGGCTCGGAGCTATTTTATTGCCACCAGTTGATGATGTCAGCTACTCCGATTCCACGGACTTTGGCAATGACCTATTATGCCGACTTGGATGTTTCTGTCATTGATGAATTACCTCCCGGTCGAAAACCTATTGCCACTAAGGTGGTGAAAGCAACACGCAGAGATGAAGTGATTAGCGGTTTACATGATTGGCTGGCAAAGGGACTGCAAGCCTATTGGGTATGTCCTCTGATTGAAGAATCTGAAGTCTTGCAATTACAAACAGCGGTTGAAAGTTTTGAGCAGCTCACACAAGCACTCCCGAACTTTAAGGTTGGTTTAGTGCATGGGCGCCTCAAGAGTGAGGAGAAGGCTGCGATGATGGCAGCTTTTAAGGCTAATCAAATCCAGCTATTAGTGGCGACAACCGTGATTGAGGTGGGCGTTGATGTGCCTAATGCGGCACTGATGGTCATTGAGCATGCCGAGCGTTTTGGCTATGCACAGATTCATCAGTTGCGTGGGCGTGTAGGGCGCGGTTCGGCTGATTCAGTCTGTATCTTGATGTATGCGGAGCCACTATCCATGGCTGCTAAAGAGCGTCTACAAACTTTACGAGAAACTTCAGACGGTTTTGTCATTGCAGAGCGAGATTTGTCGCTTCGTGGCCCAGGTGAGTTATTGGGTGCTAAGCAGTCTGGGGATGCGATGCTGCGATTTGTAGACCTTCAGCGTGATGCATGGCTGATTGAATTGGCTCAGACAGCGGCAGAGCGGCTGTTAGCCGAGCATGGCGACCTAGTGGAAAGACATCTTGAGCGTTGGCTTGGCTCTCGCACTGAGTTTCTAAAAGCTTGATAATTGCCCCATGACTGTGATTGCAATTAAAAAAAGACTATTGATCTGATGCGCGATCGTATTGTTGCCTACGCTTACCTGATCCGTCTGGATAAACCGATCGGAACGCTGCTCCTATTGTGGCCAACTTTGTGGGCACTTTGGCTGGCGAGCGGCGGTCTTCCTGAGTGGCATCTCCTCATTATTTTTACCTTGGGAACATTTTTAATGCGCAGTGCAGGCTGCGCTATCAACGACTATGCAGATCAAGATTTCGATCGCCATGTTTTGAGAACTAAAGATCGTCCTATTACGAGTGGCAAGATCTCTGGAAAAGAGGCGCTAGCGATAGCAGCCACTTTGGCATTGATGGCCTACTTACTCATTCAACCCCTAAATGCGTTAACTCAAGAGCTCTCTTTCTTTGCCTTGGCGGTTGCGATTATTTATCCCTTCACTAAACGTTTCTTTGCCATTCCGCAAGCAGTCCTGGGTATTGCCTTTGGCTTTGGAATTCCGATGGCCTATGCCGCGGTATTGGATTTCATTCCAATGGAAGCTTGGATTTTGTTCGTTGGCAATATCTTCTGGGCGATTGCTTACGATACAGCTTATGCCATGGTCGATCGTGATGATGATTTACGTTTGGGTTTGCGCACTTCGGCCATTACCTTTGGTCGATTTGATGTTCTCGCAATTGCTTTGAGTTATAGCCTGCTATTGCTGAGTCAGATTTGGGTCGCTCAATTAGCCAATCTGAATAATTACTTTTGGGTAGGTTGGTGCTTTGCTGGAGCTTGCGCCCTATATCACCTGAAGTTGGTGGCTAGTCGCAAGCGGGAAGACTGCTTCAAGGCATTTCGCCACAACAACTGGTTGGGTGGATTCCTATTTCTGGGAATCCTATTGGGTCTTACCTAACTCATCACCCATGGCTTTGCCACGTTGACTGGCGGCATCAATTGCTTTTTCAAGCGCACCATACCAATCGAGTTGCTTGAGCATATCCAGTGCAGCAGCAGTAGTGCCACCCTTGGAGGTGACTCGCTCACGCAATACACCTGCATGCTCATCTGAGTTATGAGCTAATTGTGTTGCACCCTCTAAGGTGGCATAAGCAAGCTTGCGAGCAGTAGCCGAATCCAGTCCCAGTTTTTCGCCACTCGATTGCATGGCTTCTAAGAAAGCAAAAACATAGGCAGGACCGCTTCCAGAAACGGCGGTAACAGCGTCCATGAGTTTTTCCTCATTGACCCAGACTGCTTGACCTACTGCATTGCAAATAGTTTCCGCTAGAGCGCGGTCAGCAACATTGACGGCAGCATCAGCGAATAGCCCCGTAATGCCCTTACCAATTAATGCTGGAGTGTTAGGCATCGCCCGTACACAACGCTCATGATCAAGCCAGCGACTCATATCTTTAAGGCGAATGCCGGCAGCAATACTCAGAATAAGCGGACTTGGTGCTGTTGCATGCTTGAGTTTTTTGCTTAAAGACTTGGCTACGACATTAAAATCTTGAGGCTTAATCGCCATGACTACGACATTATTTTTAGAGAAGTCAAAGGCAATTTGATCCAAAGCACCAATGACTTGTACACCAAAATCTTGATGCAATTGCAAGCCAGTACTCGCATTGGCCTCGACTACCGAAAGTTGCTTGGCTTCAAAACCATTGGCTAATAAGCCGCTAATTAATGCGCGACCCATGTTGCCACCCCCAATGAAGGTGATGTGGGCATTTTGGTTTGTTTGTTGTGTGCTCATGCCTTGATCTTATCGCGCTTCCCAAAAATGGCGCTACCTATACGTACCATGGTGCTGCCTTCAGTGACTGCAGCTTCGAGATCATCAGACATCCCCATAGAGAGCGTATCAAAGAAATCATACCCAACATCACTAATGTGCTTTGTCTTAATCCCAACAAAGCACTCTCGAACGGCAGCAAAAGATTGACGTTGTTGGTTGACATCCTCGCTAGGTGCCGGGATAGCCATGATTCCACGAAGAACTAAATTAGGTAATTTGGAAATCGCATTGCAAAGAGCATCGACCTCTTCCAGAGAGATACCACTTTTACTGTCTTCTTCGCTGACATTAATTTGAACGCAAACTTGCAATGGGCCTAAGTCAGAAAATTCCCCGCGTTGAGCGGAAAGACGTTCTGCAATTTTGAGGCGATCAAGACTGTGTACCCAGTCAAAGTGTTCTGCAACATCACGTGTCTTATTGCTTTGCAGTGGACCAATAAAATGCCACTCTAGCCAAGGGCGTAATTTGGATAACTGCTGAATTTTTTCAACGCCTTCTTGGACATAATTTTCACCAAAGGCAATTTGCCCGACATGCATCGCTTCCTCAATTGCTATAGCTGGAAAGGTTTTGCTGACAGCGAGTAGTTGAATGTCTTCGGGCTCACGTTTCGCTGCCAAGGCTGCCAACTCAAGTCGTTGCCTCACCATCATGAGATTAGTGGTGACTTGACTCATGATTGGGTTCGGCTTTGTTGATTAATCAGTTGGTCAACAATCTCAATCCAATGAAGCACTGGAGTGTCATCTTGTTGAAGGTGGGCGATGCAGCCAATATTTCCGGAAACAATCACTTGTGCGCCAGACTCTTCGCAGGCTGCATTGAGGTGAGTCAGTTTGTTGTGGCGTAACTGTTCCGAGAGTTCTGGCTGGGTCACTGAATAGGTTCCCGCAGAGCCGCAGCAGAGATGGCTATCAGCACATAAGCGCACGCCAATCCCAATGCTAGAAAGGAGACCCTCTACCTTGCCGCGAATTTGTTGACCATGTTGCAATGTGCAGGGAGGGTGATAGACCACACCAGGCTTTGGATCAGCACCCACTAGAGTAACAAGCTCTTCCTGAAGCACTGGCAAGATTTCTGAAATATCTTTAGTCAGATCGGAGATAGTCTTGGCCTTAGCAGCATATTGTGGGTCACTCGAAAATAGATGACCATAATCTTTGACCATCACACCACAACCAGAAGCAGTCATCACAATAGCTTCAACGCCTTGCTCAACTTGCGGCCACCAGGCATCGATATTTTGTTTAGCATTTGCTAGGCCACCAGCTTGATCATTTAAGTGGTGACGCAATGCACCGCAGCAAGTAGCGTTGGGCGCAGAAATTAACTGAATCTTGAGTGCATCTAAAACACGTGCTGTTGCTGAATTGATATTTGGCAGCATGCCAGGTTGCACGCAACCCTCGAGTAATAGCATCTTGCGTGAGTGGCTAGTTTGCGGCCTTGCATAGGGGTCTGTATTGGTATTGAGCGCTTTATTTTTAGTTTCTGGAATCTTGCGCTGAATGCCAGTCGGCATGAGTGGGCGAACCAAGCGACCAATGGCCATCGCGGAATTAAATAACTTGGGACTGGTTAAGCCCTCTTTCAAAGCCCAGCGGGTGAGACGTTGAGTAAGTGGGCGCTCAGGAGTATTTTCTTCTGCCCACTTGCGACCAATATCGACCAAATTGCCATATTGCACACCGCTTGGACAAGTACTTTCGCAGTTGCGGCACGTTAGGCAGCGATCTAAGTGCAGGCGCGTTTTTTCGGTAGGAGCTTGACCTTCTGCCATTTGCTTGATGAGGTAGATGCGACCTCGTGGACCATCAAGCTCATCACCAAGTAATTGATAGGTTGGGCATGTCGCTGTGCAGAAGCCACAGTGCACACATTTGCCAAGAATTCTGGCGGCTTCAATGCCCTCAGGAGTGTTGGCGAATTGGGGGGCGAGTTGAGTTTGCATAAGGGTACTAAAAGAGAGACTTAGGGAAGGCGTGAAGTAGCAAATATGCCCGCTGGATCAAAGGCGGTTCTGAGGCGGGCTTGTACTGCCTCTAAAGCTGTTGAGTGCACTTGCTCACTCAAAAGGGTAAAGCGTTGCTTGCCAGGATCAATATTGCTTCCTTGCTTAAAGCGGCTTGCATGCCCGCCATGAGCGCTAGCTAGGGCCTTGAGGGATGCATAAGTGGCATCATCACCCGGCGCCTTTAGCCAGCGTTGCTGGCCATGCCATTCCAAAGCAATATCACCGTTGACATTTTCAAAGGCAAGTGGTCCGCAGGCGGCTGGAAGCGCGAGACGATACAAAGTCTCATCACTATTGAGGATTGAAAAAACAGCTAATTGCTGTTCGCGCAAGGCGGCCCAAAATTCTGAAGCAACTTGAGGGTCTAATTCGGCTGCATTGACAGCTGCTCCCATTACGGGAATTGCCGCTTTAACTGCAGCAGCAGCACCGGCTAAGCGAATAGTGAGTTCACCATCACCACCAATTGAACTACCGATCCAGCAGCTTGCCGAGAGCGGTAAAGGTTGTCCCGCCCATTCATTTACGAGTTGCAGTGCACGTGCTTGCGTAATGTTGCAACGAAGAGATGTTGTGGCGGCTGGTCGCGGCAATACTTTTACAGAAGCCTCTAGCAACAGCGACAAGGTTCCCATTGACCCAGGTAATAATCGTGAGACATCATATCCCGCTACGTTCTTCATCACTTTGCCGCCAAAGGATAGGTCTTGGCCTTTACCGTCAAGAATACGAGCGCCTAGAACAAAATCACGTAAATTACCCGCGCTAATACGTCCTGGACCCGCTAAGCCTGCAGCAATCGCTCCACCAAAAGTTGCACCCTCACCAAAGTGGGGCGGCTCAAATGCCAGCATTTGATTCTTATCGGCTAGAGCCGCTTCAATTTCTTTTAGCGGTGTACCGGCGCACGCAGTAATCACCAGCTCTTCAGGCTGGTATTCCAGAATCCCAGAGTAAGTGCGGGTATCTAACTTGGCATAAGAATTGGCGTTTCCATACCAAGACTTGGTGCCACCACCCTCAATAGATATAGGAGTTTTATTTTTAACTGCCGTTAAAATTTGTTCTTGAAATAAGTCAATATTTGCATTGCTATTTGTAGACATCAAAAGCGCTCCAACTCAGGATGCGGTAAATTGCCACCACTAATGCGCATACGACCGTACTCGGCGCAGCGATTCAAAGTTGGGATCGCTTTATCGGGATTTAATAGGCGCTCTGGGTCAAATGCAGATTTAACACCCCAAAATGATTCGCGTTCACCTTCACCAAATTGAATACACATGGAGTTAATTTTTTCAATACCAACACCGTGTTCACCAGTGATCGTGCCATCAAGCTCAACGCAGGCCTCTAAAATTTCAGTACCAAATTCTTCAGCACGATGCCACTCTTCTTGATCAGCACCATTAAATAAAATAAGGGGATGCATATTGCCATCACCCGCATGAAATACATTTAAGCAGGCAAGACCATATTTCTTTTCCATGCCCTGGATACGTTTTAGTAGGGTGCCAATATTTCTGCGTGGGATAGTACCGTCCATACAGTAGTAGTCAGCTGCCAAGCGACCTGCTGCTGGAAAAGCATTTTTACGGCCGCTCCAAAACTTCAAGCGCTCTGCTTCATTCTGAGAAATCTGAATACCGCTAGCGCCAGCTTGCTCTAGAACTTTTGTCATGCGCTCAATTTCTTCTGCTACCTCTTCAGGCGTGCCGTCGGATTCGCAAAGCAAAATGGTTTCGGCCTCAAGGTCGTATCCCGCATGAACAAATTCTTCTACTGCGCGCGTAGTGGCTTTGTCCATCATCTCTAGGCCGGCTGGAATGATGCCGGCAGCAATGATGGCTGCTACTGCATCGGCACCCTTTTCAATATCGTCAAAGCTAGCCATGATGACGCGTGCCAACTTGGGTTTAGCGACCAGCTTTACTGTGACTTCGGTCACGACAGCAAGCATACCCTCGCTACCCATCACGATTGCCAATAAATCGAGTCCCGGGGAGTCTGGTGCAAGACTGCCGAACTCTACGATCTCACCGTTCATCAAGATGCCGCGTACTTTCAAAACGTTGTGAAGCGTCAAGCCGTATTTGAGGCAGTGCACACCGCCGGAGTTTTCATTGACGTTTCCGCCAATAGAGCAAGCAATCTGTGAGGATGGGTCTGGAGCGTAATACAGTCCGAGATGGGCAACTGCTTCTGAAATCGCTAAATTGCGAACACCCGGTTGTACAACTGCAGTTCTGGTAAATGGATCAATGTTGATGATCTTTTTGAGTTTGGCTAGCGAGAGTACCAAGCCCTGGGAGATGGGCATAGCGCCACCAGATAGTCCGGTGCCGGATCCACGGGGGACGATGGGTACTTGCATTTCGAAGCAAATCTTCAAAATCTGGGCAACTTGCTCTTCAGTTTCAGGCAGAGCAACTGCCAGGGGCATGCGTCGATAAGCAGCCAGGCCATCGCATTCGTAAGGAATCGTGTCCTCAGGCTCCCATAGCAAGGCATGTTCGGGGAGGATAGGACGTAGAGCCGATACCAGTTTAGATTGCAGGGCGGTAATAGCCGCGAGTTCGGGGGGTGGGGTCACCATATTCATAGTACCCATTTTAGCCATTTACCTATAATTAGTTTTATGGGAAATCGACTTTCAAAAATAGCCACCAGAACTGGTGATGCGGGTATGACTGGCCTTGGCGATGGTAGCCGGGTGGAAAAGGATCATTTGCGTATCTGCGCCATGGGCGACGTAGACGAATTGAACTCCGAAATCGGGGTTTTAATGACGGAATCGATCCCTGAGAGCCATGCAGAAGAGTTCAAAAACCTATTTTTGCAAGTACAGCATGATTTATTTGATCTGGGTGGGGAGCTTTGTATTCCCAATTACACCTTACTCAAACCAGAGCAGGTTGCTCAGCTCGATATTTGGCTGGAAAAATACAATGCAACCTTGCCTCCCCTGACTGAATTTATTCTGCCAGGCGGCACTCGCGCAGCCTCTCAAGCCCACGTCTGTCGAACAGTCTGTAGACGGGCAGAGAGATCGATTGTGCGTTTGGGTTGGGAGGAGCCTTTGTATGATGCTCCGCGTCAATACGTCAATCGCTTATCGGATTTATTGTTTGTATTAGCGCGGGTACTCAATCGTGCGGCGGGTGGTCAAGACGTTCTATGGAAGCACGAAAAAAAAGAGACTAAATAAATTAGTCTCTTTCAAAGTTAATAAGGCAACCTTGCCTTATTTTTTATTTTTTCACTTCTTCACTTTTCTACGATTCTTCACAGCTAAAGCTAAGCGTTGTAATACGTTGGCTGAGTCTTCCCAGTTAATGCAAGCGTCGGTAATACTCTTGCCGTATTCCAATTTGTTTGGATCGTCTTTTCCGGGTGAGAATTTTTGTGCGCCATCATTGAGGTGACTTTCAATCATGACGCCAAAAATTTGCTTTGAGCCAGATTCAATTTGTTCGGCAATATTTTCTGCCACCACAATTTGACGCTCATGTTTTTTACTGGAGTTTGCGTGCGATAAATCAACCATCAAACTAGCTGGAAGCTTTGCTGCTTCTAGCTCAGAGCAGGCTGCTTGAACATATTGCACTTCATAATTGGGCT